>DATFFV010000238.1:0-5643 GCA_035249885.1 Gammaproteobacteria bacterium
GTCGCTGACGCCGGCGCAGAGCGCCAAAGCCATTGTCTCCGCCCAGGCGCCGCGCGACATCTTCACGGGCAACATCGGCAAGGAGCCCGCCCAGTGGGACGCGTGGCGCACGACGTTGCAGCCGGAAGGCATCGCCGTCGCCGAGCTCAACGAGGTTCAACGGCACTGGGTGCGCCGCCTCCTCGACGAGGTCGTCGGTGTCTACCGGCCCGAGCTCTCGGCGGAGCTCTTGGACGCCATCGACGTCGCGTCGCTCCACTTCGCGTGGATGGGCGCCACGGAGCGCGGCACGCCGCACTATTTCCGCCTCCAAGGCCAGAGCTTCGTGTTCGAGTTCGACAAGGTCCAAGACAACGGCAACCACGTGCACTCGGTGTGGCGCAACAAGGACGAGGACTTCGGCATGCGACTCCTTCCCGAGCACTACCGCACGTCGCATCTGCGCACGGAGTAACGCGTGTTATCGCTGGCGCTCGCCGCCTGGGTTTCCGGTCAAGGGCAGCCGCTCGTGCTGCATTACCCCGCGGAACCCGAGCTCGCGGGCGTCACCGTTCGCTGGAGCGGCCACGACGTGCCGTTCGTGCGCGCCGGCGAGCAGTGGCTCGCGATCGTCGGCGTCGATCTCGACTCCCGTCCGGGCGATCACGCCGTCAACGTCACGTTCACGTACGCCGGCGGCCGCACGCGCGTCGTGCGCGAGCCCATCACGGTGCGCAGCGAGCAATACCCGACGACCGAGCTCACGGTCGAAGAACGCTACGTCGAGCTCAACCCCGAGGATCAGGCGCGCGCCGCGCGTGAGGGCGCCGAGACGAGCGCCATCTACGACACGTTCACGCCAGAGCGCTATTGGAGCGAGCCCTTCGTCGTGCCCGTCGAAGGCGCGACCGACGGCCGCAACTTCGGCCATCGGCGCGTCTTCAACGGCCAGCCGCGCTCGCCGCACTCGGGCGCCGACCTGCGCGCACGCACCGGCACTCCGATTCACGCGGCCAACCGCGGGCGCGTCGTCCTCGCCAAGGATCTGTTCTACAGCGGTAACGCAGTGTTCATCGACCACGGTTATGGCCTCTTTACGACCTACCTGCACTTGTCGGCCATCGACGTGCAGGTAGGGGACATCGTCGAGCGGGGTCAGCGTCTCGGGCTTGCCGGCGCCACGGGCCGCGTGACGGGCCCGCACCTGCACTGGGGCGTGCGAATCGTCGACGCCCGCGTCGACCCGTTCTCGCTCGTGCGGCTCGGGACGCCGTGACGGGAGGGCCATGTGAGCCGGACCATCGGGCGCAACGACCCCTGTAGCTGCGGCAGCGGCAAGAAATACAAGCATTGCTGTGCCTTGAAGGGCGAGCGTCTCTCGGTCGCAACACGCCTCTGGTTCGCCTTGATCGCGCTCATATTGTTGGCTGGAGCGTGGATCGCGCTGACACAGGTCAATTTGCGCTAAATCAACCCGCCTACCGCTGCCCAGGGCTTTTCTGGTAGCATGCCTTCGTTTTCTGGAGCAACGGCTCTGAAGGCAAGAGGCCCCGTACGGGGCTTTTTGTTTGCTCGCGAATGAGAATGGGCCGGTGGGCCCATTTTTTTTGGATTTTCGTAGAGAAGGCCTATGGGCCAGGCAGTCGACAAAGAACGATTGCTCGAGCTCCTGGAGCCGACCTTGACGGCGATGGGCTTCGAGCTGGCGGACCTCGACGCGCACGTCGGGCGGCGCGGTCTGCTGCGGTTGTACATCGACCGGCCGGGCGGGGTGACGGTCGACGACTGTCAACGCGTCAGCGAGCAAGTCGGCGCTTGGCTCGACGTCGAGGACCCGCTGCCCGGGAGCTATGTGCTCGAGGTGTCCTCGCCGGGCTTCGATCGACGCTTGCGCACCGCGGCGCATTTCGAGCGCTTCGGCGGCGAGCAGGCGAAGATCGAGCTTCGAGATGCACGCGACGGTCGCCGCAAGTTCGTGGGCAAGCTCGCGGGCGTAGAGGGTGGTGTGGTGGTGCTCGAAGTGGACGGCGAGCTCGTGCGTTTGCCCTTGAGGGATATCGCGGTGGCCCGGTTGGCGCCGCCGTGACTTTGGATCGGTGAAGATATGAGCAAAGAAATTCTGTTGGTCGTCGACGCAGTCTCGAACGAGAAAGGCGTCGACAAGTCGGTCATCTTCGAGGCGATCGAAGCCGCGCTCGCGTCTGCGACGCGCAAACGTTACGGCGACGATATCGAGGTTCGCGTCGCGATCAATCGCACGACCGGCAGCTACGAGACGTTTCGGCGTTGGAAGGTGTTCGCCGACGACTCCAAAGAGCTCGAGGAGCCGGCACGCGAGCTGCGGCTCGAGGACGCCCTCGACGTCGATCCGAAGGCCGAGATCGGCGGCTACGTCGAGCAGCCCATGGAGTCCGTCGACTTCGGGCGCATCGCTGCGCAGACCGCGAAGCAAGTCATCGTGCAGAAGGTGCGCGAGGCCGAGCGCGAGCAGGTCGTTGCGGCCTACAAGGACCGCGTCGGCGAGCTCGTGAGCGGCATCGTGAAGCGTGTCGACCGCAACGGCGCCTACGTCGATCTCGGCGGTAACGCCGAGGGGTTCGTGCCGCGCGAGGATTTGATCCCGCGCGAGCCCATCAAGCCGCAAGACCGCATCAAGAGCCTGCTGCGCGAAGTGCGCGCCGAGCCGCGCGGCCCACAGTTGTTCCTCACGCGCACGCAGCCCAAATTCCTCATCGAGCTGTTCAAGATCGAGGTTCCCGAGGTCGGCCAAGGGCTCATCGAGATATTGGCCGCCGCACGCGACCCGGGCTTGCGAGCCAAGATCGCGGTGCGCAGCCACGATGCCCGCATCGACCCCGTCGGCGCGTGCGTCGGCATGCGCGGCTCGCGCGTGCAGGCCGTGTCGAACGAGCTCGCCGGCGAGCGGGTCGACATCATCCTGTATGACGAGAACCCCGCACAGTTCGTCATCAACGCGATGTCGCCGGCCGAGGTACAGTCGATCGTCGTCGACGAGGACACGCACACGATGGATCTCGCGGTCGACGAGGAGAAGCTGTCGCAAGCCATCGGCCGCGGCGGGCAGAACATTCGGCTCGCGAGCGAGCTCACGGGCTGGCAGCTGAACGTCATGACGGAATCGGCGGCCGAGGAGAAGAGCGACAAGGAAGCGCGCTCGCTCGTCGAGAACTTCATGAAAGAGCTCGACGTCGACGAGGACGTCGCCAACATCCTGGTCCAGGAAGGCTTCTCGTCGCTCGAGGAGATCGCCTACGTCCCGGCCGGGGAGTTCAAGGACATCGAGGAATTCACGCCCGCGATCATCGACGAGCTACGCTCGCGAGCGCGCGACAGGCTCATCACGCAGGCGCTCGTCAGCGAGGAAGTCATCGATCAGGCCGAGCCCGCCGAGGATCTGTTGAGCCTCGAAGGCATGGACAAGGAGCTCGCCCTCGAGCTCGCGAGCCGCGGCGTCGTGACTCGCGAGCACCTCGCGGAGCAGGCCGTCGACGACCTGTCCGAGATCGCCGGCCTCGACGCCGCGCGTGCCGCGAAGCTCATCATGGCTGCGCGCGCACATTGGTTCGAGCAAGAGCAGCAAGCGAAGGTTTGAGGTAGACACGCATGGCGGAAGTGACGGTCGCGGATTTCGCGAAAGTGCTCAAGGTTCCCGTCGATCGGCTCCTCGAGCAGCTCGACGAGGCCGGCATCAAGGTGGGCGGCCCGAACGACGTCATCAGCGAGGACGCGAAGCTCGAGCTCCTGACGCACCTCAAGAAGAACCACGGCCGCAAGGACGCCACGGATTCGGCGCCACGCCGCATCACGCTGAGCCGTAAATCGCAGAGCGAGCTCAAGCTCGCGAGCGGCCAAGGCCGCGCCCGCACGATCAATGTCGAGGTCCGCCAGAAGCGCACCTACATCAAGCGTGACGTGCTCGAGGAGCAGGCGCGCAAGCAACAAGAGGAGCTCGACGCGGCGCGTCGTGCCGAGGAACAGGCGCGCACAGCCGTCGATCGCGCGGCGCAAGAGGAGATCGAGCGGCGCGCGGCCGCCGAGCGCGAGCGGCTCGCGGCGGAGCAACGCGAAGTTGACGAGCGCAAGCGAGCCGAGGACGAGCAACGCCGTGCCGCCGCGGCCGACGAAGCGGCACGGGCGCGCGCGGACGAAGAGCGCCGCAAGGCGACGCTGGCCGAAAAAGAATCTCAGCAGCGCGCCGACGCTGAGCGGGCACGCCAGAAGGCCAAGAAAGAGCGCCTCATGGACGAGCCGGCCGAAGGCGATCACACGCTGCACGTGGCCGACGGCATGGCCGGGCGCCGCAAGAAGAAAAAGCAGCGCCGCCGTTCCGTGCCCGTCAGCACCGATCCGCAGCACGGTTTCGAGAAGCCGACGGAGCCCATCGTTCGTGAGGTCGAGATCGGCGCCACGATTACCGTGAGCGATCTCGCACAGCGCATGGCCGTCAAGGCCAACGAAGTCATCAAGTCGCTCATGAAGATGGGCATGATGGTGACCATCAATCAGGTGCTCGACCAGGACACTGCGACCCTCGTCGTCGAGGAGATGGGTCACGCGGCGAAGCCGCTCAAAGACGTGGCGATCGAGGACGAGCTCATCGAGTCCGTCGCGCAGGCTGCGAGTGGCGCCGAAGCTGTCACGCGCGCGCCCGTCGTCACGATCATGGGCCACGTCGACCACGGCAAGACGTCGTTGCTCGACTACATTCGCCGCACGCGCGTCGCGGCCGGCGAAGCGGGCGGCATCACGCAGCACATCGGCGCCTACAACGTCGAGACGCCGAAAGGTCGCATCACGTTCCTCGACACGCCGGGCCATGCCGCCTTCACGGCCATGCGCGCGCGCGGCGCGAAGGTTACCGACATCGTCGTGCTCGTCGTGGCCGCCGACGACGGCGTCATGCCGCAGACGGTCGAAGCCATCAATCACGCGCGCGCCGGCAAGGTGCCGCTGATCGTGGCGGTCAACAAGATCGACAAGCCGGACGCCAATCCGCAGCGCGTGCGAACCGAACTCTTGCAGCACGAAATCCAGGTCGAGTCGCTCGGCGGCGAAACGCTCGAAGTCGAAGTTTCGGCGACCAAGAAGACCAATCTCGACAAGCTGCTCGACATCATCGCGCTGCAGGCGGAAGTCCTCGACCTCAAGGCCAATCCCGACCGCCCGGCGGAAGGCACGGTGGTCGAAGCCAAGCTCGACCGCGGCCGCGGTCCGGTCGCGACGGTGCTCGTGCAGCGCGGCACGCTCAAGGTCGGCGATATCGTCGTCGCCGGCAGCGAGTGGGGACGCGCGCGCGCACTCATCAACGACCAGGGTCAGCAGGTACCGAATGCCGGACCGTCGACGCCGGTCGAAGTGCTGGGCTTTGCCGGCACGCCCGAGGCCGGCGACCGGCTTGCGGTCGTGGAAAGCGAGGCGCGGGCGCGCGAGATCACCGACTACCGCCAGCGCCAGCGGCGCGAGAAGGCTTCGAGTGGCGGCAAGGTCGGCGGCTCGCTCGAGCAGATGATGAGCCAGCTCAAGACCGCCGGCCGCAAGGAATTCCCGCTGGTGGTGAAGGCGGACGTGCAGGGCTCGGTCGAAGCCATCATCGGCGCGCTCGACAAGCTCGCGACCGACGAAGTCGCGGCGCGCGTCCTGCAC
>DATFFV010000239.1:0-2022 GCA_035249885.1 Gammaproteobacteria bacterium
ACAGTTCGAGCGGCGCCGAGCGGCGAGCGACCCCACTGCTCGGGTTTTCCACGCCGATACGGCGGCTTTAGCCGGCGCGGATCTCCAGAAGCAACTCGATTCCTTGGTTGCGGCCGAAGGCGGCAAAGTGCTGAGCTCGGCGTTCCGCGACCTGACCGCGGACGGGTCGCTGACCCCGATCGCGGTGACCGTTCGGCTGCGGTGCTCGATGGAGGCGCTGCTGCGGATCCTGCACGGCCTCGAGAACCGCCCGCAGGTGCTGTTCGTCGAGAACCTGTCGGTGCAGGCCCGCCAGCGCGCCGATCGTCCGCAGCGCCAAGAGGACGGCGACCTCGAGGTCGAGATCGACGTCGTCGGCTTCCTCGCAACGCGGGCGGTACCATGACCGCGCCGCTTCCGAACCTCACGACGTTCGACCGAGCCGCACTAGCGGTCGCCGCGGCAGCGGCCGGCGCGTTGCTGCTCGAGCTCACGTGGCCGCACGAGCTCGAGGCGCCGGCTGCCGCCGGGGAAGCAACGACGGCGATCGAGCTAACGGCGCACGACGCCGTGCCCGTCGGCCCGCTCTCGGACTATGTGCTCGTCGGCGACCGGCCCTTGTTCACGCATGACCGGCGGCCATTCGTCTTCGTGGCCGAGGCGGCGCCGGTTGCGCGGGCCGGTCCGCGCGTGGAGTTCGAGCTGACCGCCGTGATCATCACGAGCGCCACGCAAATCGCGCTGCTGCGCTCGAGCCAGACGCCGGCCGTGCGGCGCGTAACGCTGAACCAGACCATCGACGGTTGGACGCTCCCGGCCGTGGCTCCGGACTCCGTCGTCTTAAATCGCGGCACCGAGACCGTGACGGTGCCCCTGCGCCCGGATTTGGGCGCAGCGCGTTCGGGCCAGGCGGCGCGCAGTGACGCGCGCAGAACCCGCAACTGAAGCCATTACTACAAAAAGAGACCTATGATCACAACCAAAACCTTGTTCGCGCGCGGCTGGCTCTCCTGCGCCGCGGCGACGGTCGCGGTGTCCTGCGCGTCCGATCGCCCCGTCGAGCGGGCAGCTCCTGCCCCGGCGGCGACGTTCGAACAAGAACCGCAAGCAGTCGCGCAAGCCGGCCCGGAAGCCGATGCCGTGGCGCCCATCGACACGCGCGAAGAGATCATCGAGCGAAGCACCGGCGGGTTCATCGGTGCGGGGCGCGCACGCGGCGTGGGCGACTCGACGCCAGGCGACATCAACCTGCGTTTCGACGCCACCGACATTCGCGAGTTCGTGGGCGCCGTGCTCGGCGACATCCTCGGTGTCAATTACCTCATCGACCCCATGGTCGCGGGCACCGTCACGGTTCAGACGACGCGGCCGATCCGCGACGTGGAGCTCTTGCCGTTGTTCGAGCAGATCCTCGCGGCGAACGGCGCCGCGCTCGTGCGCGACGGCACGCTGTATCAGGTGGTCCCGCTCGCGGCGGCCGCACGCCAAGCGGACCTCGTCACGGGCCGCGACGCGACCGCGGGTATCCGCACCCAAGTCATCCCGCTGCGCTTCATCGCATCGGCCGAGATGCGGCGGATTCTCGAGTCCGTCGTCGCAGACCCGAGCACATTGCGCAGCGATCCGGCGCGCAACCTCATCATCGTCTCCGGCACGGCTGCCGAGGTGCAAGCCGTGCAGGACACGATCGGCATTTTCGACGTGGACTGGCTGCGCGGCATGTCGCTCGGCCTCTTCCCGCTCGACAACGTCGACCCCGTGACGCTCGAAGCCGAGCTCGCCCGCGTGCTCAATGCGACCGCGGGACAAGAGGACAGCGGCCTGCTCGGCGGCATCGTCCGGCTCGTGCCGCTCGAACGCCTGACGTCGCTCTTGGTCGTGAGCTCGACACCCGCGGGCCTGCGCGAGGTCGAGGTGTGGATTCGCAGGCTCGATCAGCCCGGCGAGTCCGCGGGGCAACGGCTCTACGTGTATCCGGTGCAAAACGCCAAAGCGACCGAGCTCGCGGACATTCTCGGCAGCATCTTCCAATCGCGGGCGAGC
>DATFFV010000240.1:0-2139 GCA_035249885.1 Gammaproteobacteria bacterium
GCGGACGCCGGCGTGGTCAGGGAGCTCAGCGCAGAGGTCGCCGCGGCGCGCGCGGCCCGCGCGGCGCGGCAACATTCGGAATGGCTCGCACTCGCCGAACGGCGACGCGCGACCGGCGCGCTCATCGCGCCCGCGGACGACAGCGCACAGCACTATCTCGAGCGGTTGCAGAACGAGGCGCCGAGCTTCGCTGGACTCGAAGCGTCATGGCAGGCGTGGCGCACTGCGGTCGCGGCGGAAGCAAGCGGGCTCATCGTGGCGCACAACTGGGACGGCGCGGAGACGCGGCTCGCCGCGCTCGAGCGAGCTCCCGGGGGCGGCGCGCTCGCTGCACCGTTGCGTGCCGACCTCGAGCACGGGCGGCTCCAAGAGCAATACCTCGCGACGGCGATTGCAGCGAGCGAGCTCACGCTCGTGAAGGGCGCGACTCCGACCTACCCGGCCGACGCAGAGCAGCGGGGCATCGAAGGCTGGGTCGATCTCGAGTTCGTCGTCGATGCGACGGGCCGACCGAAGGATCTCAAGATCACGGCCTCCGAGCCTGCGGGCCGCTTCGACACGGTCGCGTCGGCGGCCGTCGCGCAGTACCGTTTCGCGCCCTTCGAGCGCGACGGCCGCGCATTCGAGCGCCGCGTGCGCGTGCGGGTCCGGTTCACGCTGCGGTAGCGCCGCGGGGCCGTCGGACCGTTCCGGCGTCTGCTAGCCAACCGGCTGATAGGACTCGTGTTTTTACGCGGCCTTGGCGGCGCGGTCCCGGGCCGGTTATCCTGCAAACCACGAGAACATAGGGCAACCCACCCGTTGGTCTTGAGGGCGCGCTGTCGGGCTCGACGCCTGATGGAAGCCATGGGTAGTCCCGTCTGTCGGCGGCGGTTTCCTGGGGCGCTGGGCATGGCAGCGTCGCCCTCTCTTCAACTGCAGTTGGCCAGCACGACCTCGGCTTCAAGCCCGCCGCGCGGCGCGGGCCGGACGGCCGCTTGCCACGGTGGCCGTCGAAACGAGGCGCCTAGCGTGAGCATGCAAGTACCGCTACTCGACTTGAAGGGCCAGTACGCGCCGCTGCGCGCCGAGATCGAAGCCGCGATTCGCGAGGTCTGCGAGGAGCAGCGCTTCGTGCTCGGTCCGCGCGTCGCCGAGCTGGAGGCCAAGGTCGCGACGTACTCGCAGACGAAGCACGGGCTCGGTGTGTCGTCAGGCACGGATGCGCTGTTGGTCGCGCTCATGGCGCTCGACTTGGGCCCCGGCGACGAAGTCGTCACCTCGCCGTTCACGTTCTTCGCCACCGCAGGCGTTGTTGCCCGGCTCGGCGCGCGGCCGTTCTTCTGCGACATCGATCCCGACACGTTCAATCTCGACCCCGCTGCCGTGCGCACGGCGCTCGCCGAACGTTGCGAGCGACGCGGCGATCGGCTCGTCAATCGCGCGACGGGCGGCGTCATCAAGGCGTTGCTGCCCGTGCACCTCTATGGGCAGATGGCGGACCTCGATGCTTTCCAGAAAATCGCACGCGAGCACCGCCTCGCGATCGTCGAAGACGCGGCGCAAGCGATCGGCGCCACGCTCGCCGACGGCCGGCGCGCCGGCAGCGTGGGCGACGTCGGGTGTCTCTCGTATTTCCCGACGAAGAATCTCGGCGCGTTCGGCGACGCGGGCATGTGCGTCACGAACGATTCCGCGTTGCACGAGCGGATGCGCATCCTGCGCGTCCACGGCGGCGAGCCGAAGTATTACCACTCGGTCATCGGTGGGAACTTTCGGCTCGACGAGCTGCAAGCCGCGGTGCTCGTCGTCAAGCTCAAGTACCTCGACGAATGGACGCGCGCGCGCCAACGCAACGCCGACCACTACGACGCGCTGATTCGCGACGCGGGTTTGAGCGGCGCCGTGCGCGTGCCGAAGCGTGTGCCGGGCTTACGGCACATCTTCAATCAGTACGTGATTCGCACCGAACGGCGCGACGCGCTCCGGGCGCACCTCTCCGCCAGCGGCGTCGGCACCGAGGTCTACTATCCCGTGCCGCTGCACGCCCAGCGCTGCTTCGCGTACTTGGGGCACGATCCCGAGGATTTTCCGGAGTCGCAGCGCGCCGCGGCCGAGGTGCTCGCGTTGCCGATCTATCCCGAGCTCACCGCCGAGCAG
>DATFFV010000241.1:0-2675 GCA_035249885.1 Gammaproteobacteria bacterium
TCGCCTGTTACGACGACCGTGAGGTAGCCCGCATCGGGCGCCAGTGGGACGACCGTGAGCTCCCACGCGTACGCGCCGTCCGGGCCGACGACGGTCGTCGGCACGGCCAGCAAGACGTCGGACGGCTCGCTCGCGCCCATCTCGATGCGCAGACCGTCCGTCTCGCCGTCAGCGCGCGCCGTGATCGCGATCGTGAGCGGCACGCCGACGGCCGGGACGGCGGCCAAGCGATAGTCGACGGCGATGGGGCCCGTCGGCTTGCCGGGAAGCTCGATTCGTGCGGCACGCGCAGCGGTGTCGAGCGCTCGCGGCGCGGCGGCCGCGGCCAGCGGCAGTGAGACGAGCAACAGCGTCAGAGTCGCTCGTAAGCTCATAGCGTCACCGTGACCTCGAAGCAGGTGCGGCCGATCGGCGGATACTCGGGGTCGTCGGTCCGATTGGTGTTGGTCCACTCGTAGAGCTCGAGCACGTGCTCGCCGGCCGCGAGCGACGGTGTGAACGTCTCGACACACTCCTGCGGAGCGGCGACGGCGCACTGCGCCGACGGCGCCCCGTCGGACTCGATGACCTGGCCGCTTCCGGTGTAGAGCCGGACATCGGGATCGGCCGCCGAATTGAGCGGCGGGATGGCGCGCACCGTGATCGTGTGCGCGCCCGGGTTCGCGACCGTGAAGCGCACGAAGCGCCGCGACGCGAGCTTGTTCTCGGCGTCCGTGAGCGCGCTCGTGTAGTCGTCGAGGCTACAGACGCTCGGCACGGTGCCGCCGACCGACAAGCTGTCGTACACGGTGTGGAAGTCGAGTGCCACGTCGGCGGGCGTGCGGCGCGTCGGGAGGCCGTAGTTCGTCTGCCCCGTGCCGAAGGCGTCGGTCACGGGCGCGATGCGCTGCGACGCCGTGAGGCTGTCGATGAGCGACTGATCGGCCGGGCGCGCGACTTTGAGCGCATGCACGAACGGGAACACGCTCGTGACGGCGCGCGTCGCGCGTTGCTCGTTCGTGAGCACGGCCCAGATCGGCGCGAAGCCGAGTGCCAGGTCGTCGACGGTGAACCCGCCGGGCGGGATGTCGCGCCCGTCGTCGTAGAGGTCGAACAGCAGCGATTGCAGCGACTCCTCGTTGAACCAGCCGGGATTCGGATTGACGCGACTCGGGCTTTGCTCGAGGTCGAAGCTGAAGGCGTGTGCTTGGCCCGCGCCGTGCGCGTCGACGTAGATCGCTTGCCGCGTCGCCATGGCGGCGAACGCGCTGCCCCAGGCCTCGCCGAACGCGAGCCGCATGTCGAGCTGGTCGGTGAGCGTGTGCGGACCGCCGGTGCTGTCCGAGCGCGAGAAGCCGTGCTCGAGGTAGTGACCGAGCTCGTGCGCGATGATGTGACGGTCGTACTCGTCGGTGTCCTGGTTGGCGGCGCCGAGCAAGTAGATGCCCGTGGCCGTGATAAACCGGCTCGTGCCGATTTGACCGGGCGCGCTGCCCACGACGGGCACGTTCTGCGTGCTCCAGTGCAGCACGAGCGGCGGAAAGACTGTCGACGGCGCAGCCGAGACGACGAGCTCGACGGCGTCGTACACGACGTCGAGGATCGCGAACGGCGCGGCCGAGCGCGCGACCGTGTAGGCGGCGCCCGTCCAACCCGACGGCGCATGGAGATTGCGCGTGAGGTTCGCGGCACCCGTGTTGAACGTCGTGCCTGCGAGCGTGTACAGCGCGTCACCATTCACGTTATCGACGACGCGGAAATCCCAGCTCGGCGCCCCGACCCGGAGCATCTCGGCTCGCACGCGCAGCGCGACCTCGGTGTTGGCCCGCGCGACGAACGAATAGCGGCCTGCGACATCCGTCGTCGTGCTCGCCGTCGCGACGCCGTTCTCGAGCAGCTCGACGGTCACGCCGCGCGCGGGCCGCGCGGCGGTCGCGGGGTAGTCCAAGCCGCGGCCGGCGACGACGGGCACGAAGTCGAACGTGACCTGACCCGTGAGCGCCACGGTCGCCGGAGCGGGCGCCGGAGCGCCGTCGCTGCTGCCGCCGCAAGCTGCGAGACCGAGCGTCAGGCCGACGATGACGAGGAGCCGATCCATTGGGGCCGATCCTAACCGTAGGCCCGAGGCCGTCGACAGTATCTGGGTCTCGTGACGCGCACCACCCGGGAGACCGTCGAGGGCGCCGCCCGCTTGCTGAGCCGAATGGACCGTCGCCAAAATGCGACCTATTGCCGGGTTGGCCCGGGACGACCTGCTAAACTCGGCCCACGGGAATTATGTCACCCGCTTAACCCTATGACCCGTAAAACAATTCTCGTCACTGGTGGCGCCGGTTACATCGGCTCGCACGTCGTGCGCCAGCTGGGTGAGGCGGGTGAAAGCGTCGTCGTTCTCGACGATCTGTCCACGGGCTTCAAGCAGGCGGTCCTGCATGGCGACCTCGTCGTCGGCAACACGGGCGACCCGGACTGCCTGGCCAAGCTGTTCCAACGCTACGACATCGACACCGTGCTGCACTTTGCGGCCCGCACGGTCGTCCCTGAGTCCGTCGCCGATCCGCTCAAATACTACGGCAACAACACCTGCGCCAGCCGCACGCTGCTCGAGCACGCGCTGCGCGCAGGCGTCGAGCACGTCGTGTTCTCGTCGACGGCCGCCGTCTACGGCATTCCGACCGGCGGTGAAGCGTCCGAGG
>DATFFV010000242.1:0-4253 GCA_035249885.1 Gammaproteobacteria bacterium
CGACGGGCATTGCCGGACTCTCGTCGGCCAGTCGGGGCAGCAACGTCAGGCTCACGAACAGCGCCGCCAGCATGACCCAGGGGCCGGCCACGAGCAGCGCCGCATCGAGCGCCGCGCGGCGCGCGATCGCCGCCGGCGGCCGGGCAGTGTCGAAAGGCCACAGCGCATTGCGCCCTTCGATGAGCGCGCGGGCCGCGAACGCGGTCGAGAGATAGAAGAACAGCACCCGCCAGACCATCCCGTCGAGATTGATCGCGAGGTAGAGCCCGCCGGCGAGCAACAGCGTGAACACGAGCGCGCGCTCGCTCGAATCCTGACGCGTGCGAAAACGCTCGTGCGCTGCAAACTCGCTGCCGAGCCTCCAGGCCTTCTTGATCGGCCCCGGGAGACCGTAAACCTTCTTGAGATAGCGCGCTTCGATCGCGACTGCGCTCGGATCGAACGTAAGATGCGGCTCGCGACGGAACAGCGCCAACGCGAGCCACAAGAAGGCCCCAGCGACGAGCATCGTCGTCACGATTTGCCAGGTCATCGATGTCAACTGCTCGGTGACGACGAGCGGCGCGATCACGGCTGCCGTCGCGAGTACCCAACCCATGAGGATCCACGGTCCGAGACGGCCGAAAATCCGATCGAGGCGCGCGAACAATACGTAGCCCACGGGAATCACGAGCAGCGTCAGCAGCGTCGACGTCGCGAGCCCGCCCATGACGACGGTCGCGAACGGCGGCCAGATTTCGAACTCGTCGCCGGTCGAGAGCGCGAGCGGCCACAAGCCCGCGATCGTCGTGCAGCTCGTCATGAGCACCGGCCGCGTACGCTCCCTCACGGCAGCGATCGCGGCCGACCCACCCGAGGCGCCCGCGTCGAGCGAGCGGCGCTGCATGCGATCGACGAGCAGGATCGCGGGATTCACCGTGAGCCCGAGCAACGCGATGACGCCGACGAGCGCGTAGACGCCCGCGCCGACACCCGCGAGCACGAGCGCCCACGTCGCGCCCAGGATCGTCAGCGGCACGGAGATGAGCACGAGCAACGGCATCGTCAACGACTCGAACGTAATCGCGAGCACCGCGTAGAGCAAGAGCAGGATGGGGATCAAGAGCACCTTGAACCAATCGGTGCTCTCCTCGGCGCCGGCCGCTTCGATGGTGTAGCCGGGCGGGCGATAGGCGCTGCGCACGATCTCGTCGACCGTTTCGTCGAGCCGCAGGCGGTCGGGCCCGGTCTCGGGCGCGTCGGCGGCGTAACTGTAGTCGATCGAGAGCTCGCGCCGGCCGTTGTGGTGCGCGATCATCGGCGGCGCCGGCATCCGGATTCCCGTCGTGACCTCGCCGAGCGGCAGAGCGCCCTCCTCCGTCGCGATGGTCAGGGCCTCGATGGACCGGAGGACCTGGAACTCCGGTAGCTCGGGTCTGCGCACGTTGAGTGGCAGCTCGCGGCCGTCTGCCATTGTGAAGCCGACCTGCATGGGCACGCCCTCGCGCCGCACGACGTTGAGCGTGTTCAGAACTTCCTCGGGATTCAGGCGATAGGCCGCGAGGGCGGCCGCGAGCGGCTCGATTCGCAGCTCGTCTTGGCCGCTGCGTCCCGAGATCGTCACGTCCTCGATTTGCGGCAGCTCGCGGAGGCGATCCTGGATCTCGCTCGCGAGGCGGTGGATCACGGCCATGTCCGGCCCCGAGACGCGTATCTCGGCCGCCGCTCCGCCGAGCAACCCGCCAAGTCCCCCGCCGCCGCCTCCCCCTCCGCCTCCGCCACCATCGCCGCCGCCGTCACCCGCGGCGAGATTCGCGTTGCTGACTTCGACGCCCGGGAGGCCGCGTGTCGCCAGACGCACTTCGTCGCGCACGCGCGCCGGGCTCGCGCCGTCGCGAGCGTCCGGATCGAGATGCACGGTCAGGGTGCCGCCGATTTCCTGGAACTGGCTCTCGACGCGCTCGATGCCGCCGAGATCGAGCACGGCCTGCTCGATGCGCGCGAAGACGGCTTCGGCGGCATCGAGCGACGAGCTGCCGCTGAGCTCTACCTGGAGCGCGACCTGCTCGGCTTGCTCCGCTTGCTGGCTCAGGCTACTGACGAGGACCCAGGGCAGCGCGATCACGACGGTCAGGAGAATCGCCACCGTGACACCGACGATCCACGGCGTCGGGCGACGCAGCGACGACTTGAGCAACGCAGTGAGCACGGCTCGCACGCGGTTCGGCGGCAGCGCGCGCCCGTACTCGCGGCGGCGTTGCGCCTCGCGTTTGAGCCGCGCCAGCGCGGCCGGAGCGGCGAGCCTTTCGGCGAGCAGCGGTACGAGACCGAGCGCGACCAGCAGCGAAGCGAACAACGGGAACAGGATCGCGACTGCGACGAGCTCGAGCGCGCCGCGGACCATGCCGTCCTCGACGATGAAAATCGCGGGCAGGAACACGACGGCATTCGTCGCGCTTGCAGCGACGATGGCGCGCATCGTGCGGCGAATGCCGGAGATGGCGGCCGTGTCCGGCTCGAGACCGCGCTCGAGGCCGCGCTGCACGGCTTCGAACACCACGACGCTATTGTCGACGAGCATGCCGATGCCGACCACCAATCCCAGCATCGTGATCAAGTTCAGCGTGTATCCGCTCAAGTACAGCATCGCGCCCGCGACGAGCAGGCTCACGGGCACGGCTACCGCGACGACGGCCACGGCGCGCAGATCGCGCAGAAAGAGGAACAGCACGACCAACGCGATCAGGAATCCCCAGAGCGCGAGGTTCTGCAAGCGATCGAGCTGTTCCTCCACGGTCTCGGCGGCGTCGAAGCCGATCGTGAAATCGATGCCGTAGGGTCCGAACTCTTCGCGCAGATCGTCGATGCGCTCGCGCAGGGTACGGCCGAGCCGCACGAGATTCGCGCCTTCCTCCTGGAAGACGATGAGCCCGGTCGCCTCGCGCCCGTCGATGCGAAACGCGCGCTGGGCAAGCGCAACTCCCATCTCGATGTCGGCGACGTGCCGGAGCAGCACGGGCCGCGCCGGGTCGAGCCGGATCTCGCCGAGCGAGGCCAGGCCGCCGGGCCGGCCGTCGAGCACGACCTGCCAGCGGCGCCCGTCCTGCTCGCTGCCGCCGAGGTAGCGCAATCGCCGCACGGCTTGGCCCAAAATCCGCGTCACGAGCTCCGGCCGGATGCCGTAAGCCGCGCAGCGGTCCGGATCGATCCAGATCGTGACCTCGCGCGGCGCGCCGCCCGTCGACAGGACTTGGCTCACGCCCTCGATCGCGGCCACGCGCGGCTGAATACGCTCCTCGACGAAGTCGCGTAGCGCGTTCTGGTCGTCGCCGCCCGTCACTTGGATCGTCATCGCAAAGCGGCTGAACGCGCCGAGATCGCTCGACGACACGTTGATGAAGGTGCCCTCGGGCTGGGTGCGCTGGAGCTCGGCTGCGATGCTGCGCAGCTCGAGCTCGCGCACGCGATGATTCGTGCCGCGCTCGAACTCGAGCGTGAGCCGCCCATTCGCGCCGGTCACCTCACCCCACGTCTCTTTGATCCCGGAAAGCTCGCCGACGCGCGCGACGAGCGGCAGCAGGATCTCCCGCTCCACGACCTCGGGCTCGGAGCCGCGGCGCCCGAACTGAACCGAGAGCTGTTCGCCCGAGAGCGCCGGCAGGAGCTCGATCGGGATTCGATACCACGCGAACGCGCCGAGCAGCGCGAGCGCCACGAACAGCATCGACGTTGCCGTCGGCCGGCGGACGGGCAGCGCGAACGGATTGATGGCCATGCGTGCGCCCTAAGTCGCTTCACGCGCCCGGGAACCCGAGCGCATGCGGTCGAGCACGAGATAGAGGCACGGCGTCACGCAGAGAGAGCCGATCGTGGCCACGATGAGACCGCCGATCACGGTCAGCGCCATCGGGCTGCGCAACTGTGCGGCCTCGCCCGAGCCGATCGCGAGCGGAGCGAGTGCGAGCACCGTCGTGCACGTAGTCATGACGATCGGGCGCAGGCGCAGCGACGCGGCTTGGGCTAACGCGCGGCGCCGCTCGACGCCTTGGGCGATGAATCGCTGCGCGGCGGCCACGAGCAGAATCGCGTCGTTGACCGAGACGCCTGCGAGCACGACCAACCCGATCATCGCCATGACGCCGATGGGTTGCCCCACGGGCACGAGCGCGATCGCGACGCCGATCAGGCCCAACGGAATAGCGCTCAGTACCGTCACCGGATGCAGCAGCGACTCGAAGGTGCCTGCGAGCACCATGAAGACCAGAACCAGCGCG
>DATFFV010000243.1:0-8473 GCA_035249885.1 Gammaproteobacteria bacterium
GCCGAGCGCGAGCGTGAGCAGCGCGGCGACGCCGAGAGCAAACACGGCTCCTTGCCGGCGCACGGCTAGCGCTTCCCGAATCGTTGCTTCAAGCGCTCGGCGACGAACGGGTGGACGAACGATCCGACGTCGCCGCCGAACTCGGCGATCTCGCGTATAAGGCTCGAGGAAATGAACGTGTGATGCTCGGACGGCGTGAGGAAGATCGTCTCGACGCCGTCCGTGAGGTGGCGATTCATCGTCGCGAGCTGGAACTCGTACTCGAAGTCCGAGACGGCGCGTAAGCCCCGGATGATGGCCTTGAAGCCGTTGGCGCGCGCGAACGCGACCGTGAGGCCCGTGTAGCCCGTGACCGACACCTCGGGCAAGTCGCGCAAGACCTCGCGCGCGAGCTCTACGCGCTCTTCGAGCGGAAACACCGGTGTCTTCTTCGGGCTCTCGGCAACGGCGACGACGACCTGGTCGAAGAGCCGCACGCAACGACGGATGAGGTCCTCGTGGCCGCGCGTGATCGGATCGAAGGTGCCGGGATAGATCGCGCCGATTTTCACGTGGCCTTGATCTCGCTCATGGGACTCTTTGGCATTGTAGCCTCCGGCAGCCCGGCGTTCATACGGCCGCGGCGAACGTCAGGAGCCCGTACTCGACGGCGCCCGCGTGGCTGCGTTTGACCCACTCGCCGCCGACGACGGCCGGCAGGCCGGCCGCGCGCGGGCGCTCGACGTAGACGAGTGCGCCCGGCGAAAGCCACGGCGGCAAGAGCGCGAGCAGCGGCTCGACGGGCAACGCGTACGGCGGGTCGACGAACGCCACATCGAAACGCGCGCTCGGCGGCTCGCGCAAGAACGCGAGCGCGTCGCGGCGTACGATACGCGGCGTCACGCCCAAGCGCTGCGCCGTTGCGCCGAGCGTTTCGGCCAAAACGGCATCCTGCTCGACGAACCACGCCTCTGCCGCACCGCGCGACAGCGCCTCGAAGCCGAGCGCGCCGGTGCCGGCGTAGAGATCGAGGCAACGCCCGCCGACGATGCCCTCGCGCAACCAGTTGAACAATGTTTCGCGCACTCGATCCGGCGTGGGCCGCACGGTCGTGTCCGCAGCGACGTCGATGCGGCGGCCGCGCCACTCACCCGCGATGATTCGAACCTGGCCCTGCACACGCCCGGGCTTGCGCTTTACCATGTGCGTCACACTAGCAGAGCATCCCAACCTTTTTCCCGATGGCCGCAGATCCGAACGCAGTCGAAGGCGGGTTCTTCGCGAAGCTCAAAGCACGCTTGAACCGCGGCACGGCGTGGCTCAAGACGGAGATCTTGAGCGTGGGCTCGCGGCCGCTCGACGAGACCACGGTCGAGGAGCTCGAGACGCGACTCTTGACAGCCGACGTCGGCGTCGACGCGACGACGTGGCTGCTCGCCGAGATGCACACGGCGAGCAAGCGCAACCCCGGCACGCCGGCCGTCGACTTGCTGCGGCAAACGGCGCGCGATTTGCTCACGACCGTCGAGGCTCCACTCGCGATCGAGCCAAAGCACAGGCCGTTCGTAATCCTCGCCGTGGGCGTCAACGGCACTGGCAAGACGACGACCGTCGGCAAGCTCGCGTACCGGCTCAAGTCGCGCGGGCACGAAGTGCTGCTCGCCGCGGCCGACACGTTTCGGGCCGCGGCCGCAGAGCAGCTCAAGGAATGGGGGCAGCGCGCCGGCGTCCCTGTCGTGGCGCAGGATCCTGGCGCGGACCCCGCCGCGGTCGTCCACGATGCGCTGATCGCGGCGCGCGCGCGCGACGTCGACGTGGTGCTCGCCGATACCGCCGGGCGGCTGCACACGGCCGCGGGCCTCATGGACGAGCTCGACAAGATCAAGCGTGTCGTGCGCCGCTTCGACGCGACCGCGCCGCACGAGATCCTGCTCGTGCTCGATGCGAGCCAGGGCCAGAACGCGCTTACCCAAGCCCGTCGATTTCACGAGCGGCTTGGGCTAACGGGCTTGGCCATCACGAAGCTCGACGGCAGCGCGAAGGGCGGCATCCTGCTCGCGATCGCGCGCGAGCTCAAGGTGCCGATCAGATTCGTGGCCGTCGGCGAAGGCGTCGAAGACCTCGACGATTTCCGCGCCCGCGATTTCGTCCGCGCATTGCTCGGCGACTCCCCGTCATGATCCGCTTCGAGAACGTTTCCAAGCGGTACCCGAACGGCCGCGAGGCGCTCTCCGGCGTTTCGTTCAACATGGAACGCGGCGATTTCGTGTTTTTGACGGGACCCTCGGGCGCCGGCAAGAGCACGCTGCTCAAGCTCATCGCGCTCATCGAGCGTCCGACGCGCGGCACCGTGCTCGTCAACAATCAGAACCTCGCGCGCATCTCGCGGCGCAGGATTCCAGCCTTCCGCCAACGACTCGGCGTCGTGTTCCAGGACCACAAGCTGCTCTACGACCGCAGCGTCTTCGACAACGTGGCGCTGCCGCTCGTGATCGCCGGGGCGAGCCGCCGCGAGACCGAGAAGCGCGTGCGTGCCGCGCTCGATCAGGTGGGGCTGCGCGGCCGCGAGTCGCACGCGCCGATCACGCTGTCGACGGGCGAGCAGCAACGCGTCGGCATCGCGCGAGCCGTGGCGCCGCGGCCCGACGTGCTCATCGCCGACGAGCCGACGGGCAACTTGGATCCCGAGCTCTCGCTCGAGATCATGGAGCTCTTCACGCGCTTCAACGAGGTCGGCGTGACGCTGCTGATCGCGACGCACGACCTCGAGCTCATCGAGCGCCTGCCGCACCGCCGGCTGAAGCTCGTCGGCGGGCAGATGTCGGGCGACAAGAAACGCGGGCGCGCTTGAGCCGTGGAAGCGCTGCGACACTACTTTAGGCTCCATCGCAACAACTGCGTCGACGCAGTCGCGCGGATCATCCGGCAGCCGTTCGCGAGCAGCCTGACGATCCTCGTGATTGCGATCGCCCTCGCACTGCCCGCGGGCCTACGCGTCGCCGTCAACAACGCCGACGCGGTCAGTGAATCGTGGCAGGGCGCCGCCGACTTCACCGTGTACTTGAAGCTCGACGTGACCACGGATGCGGCTCGGCGGACGGCGCGAACGATCGAGGCCCGCGACGACGTGGCCGCCGTCGCGCTCGTCGACCGCGATGCCGCGCTTGCGGAATTCCGCGCGAAGTCCGGTTTCGGCGAGGCCCTCGACGCGCTCGACGCCAATCCCCTGCCCCATGCCCTTGTCGTTCGCCCCGAGAGCGGCGTGGCCGCCGACGTCGAGGCGCTGGCGAGCGCCATTGGCAAGCTGCCCGAAGCCGACGTCGTCCAGGTGGACACGGCGTGGGTCGCACGGCTGCGTGCGATGCTCGCACTCGCCGGCCGGCTCGTGGACTTCGCGACCGTGGTGCTCGGCCTCGCCGTCACGATCGTCGTCGGCAACACGATCAGGCTCGAGATCAATAGCCGCAGCGTGGAGATCGAGGTCACCAAGCTAGTCGGCGGCACGGATGGCTTCATTCGCCGGCCGTTCCTCTACCTCGGGTTCTGCTATGGCTTGGCCGGCGCGCTCGTCGCAGCGCTCGTCGTCGCCTTGGGCCTCCTGCTGCTGGACGCGCCCGTCCGGGCCGTGGCTGCCCTTTACGGCAGCGGCTTCGCACTGCGGGGGTTATCGCTCATCGAGACCGGCGTCCTCCTGGCCGGCGGAGCCCTCCTGGGCTGGGCCGGGGCCGGCCTCGCGGCGGCCCGGCACCTGCGGGCCATCGAGCCCAAGTAGCTCCTCACAGGAACGCGAAACCCCTTTAGCACTCTAACGCGCCGAGTGCTAAAATGACCGCGCGAAGGAGGAATAGGACTATGTCTACGACTGCGCTAGCCCCCCGCCCCGAGCTCGTGCTCGGCGGCCCGCTTGGCAGCCTGGACCACTACATTCAGGCGGCCAATTCGATCCCCGTGCTGACCGCCGACGAGGAGTTCGAGCTCGCGACCCGACTTAGGGAGACCGACGACCTCGATGCGGCCCGGCGCCTCGTCTTGTCCCACTTGCGTTTCGTCGTGCACGTCGCCCGCGGCTATGCGGGCTACGGCCTACAGCTCGGCGACCTGATCCAGGAAGGTAACGTCGGCCTCATGAAGGCCGTCAAGCGCTTCGACCCCAATGTGGGCGTGCGCCTCGTTTCGTTCGCCGTGCACTGGATCCGCGCCGAGATCCACGAGTTCGTGCTGCGCAACTGGAAGCTCGTGCGCGTGGCCACGACCAAGGCCCAGCGCAAGCTCTTCTTCAATCTGCGCAAGGCCAAGAAACACCTCGGCTGGCTCAGCAAGGCCGAGGCCGAGGCCGTCGCCGCAGACCTGGGCGTCACGACGCGCGACGTCGCGGAGATGGAGAAGCGCCTCTACGGGCGCGATCTCTCGTTCGACCCGTATCCCGAGGACGACGAGAATTTCGCGCCGGCGACCTACCTGCCGAGCCCGAACAGCGACCCTGCGCAATCGGTCGAGCGCGACGATACCGATACCGATGCCCACGACCGGCTCGCCACCGCGCTCACACAGCTCGACGAGCGGAGTCGCGACATCGTGGCCCGCCGCTGGTTGGCCGAGAGCAAGGCCACGCTCCACGAGCTCGCGGCCGAGTACGGCGTGTCGGCCGAGCGCATTCGCCAAATCGAAGCCAACGCCATGGCCAAGCTAAAGAAGCGGCTCGCCGCGGCTTAGTCGCGGAACGGGGCTCGGGAAAACAAAGAAGGGCGCGCCGCGCGAGGCGGTGCGCCCTTCCTTTTACTGCGTCCTGACAGCGACTAGGTAACCGTCAGCGGCACGAGCGTGATCTCGACGCGGCGGTTCTGCTGGCGACCAGCGTCCGTCTCGTTGCTGGCCACGGGTCGGCCTGCGCCCAGGCCGATCGTGATCATGCGATCGGTGCGGACACTACGCGTTCCGAGGTAAGCGGCGACGGCGCCGGCGCGGCGCTCGGACAGCGGCTGGTTGATCGCGTCGTTGCCCGTGCTGTCGGTGTGACCGGCGACCTCGATGACGGTCTGATTGAACTCGTTGAGCACGAGGCTAACGGAGTTCAGCACCTCGAAAAAGCCTGCGTTCAAATCAGCGCTGTTCGTGGCGAACGTGATGTTGCCGGGCATGTTCAGCGTGATGTTGTCGCCGATACGCGTGACGCTGACACCGGTCCGGTCGAGCTCGGCCCGCAACTTCGCCTCTTGACGGTCCTGGTAGGCGCCGACACTACCGCCTGCGATAGCGCCGAGTCCGGCGCCCACGAGGGCCCGCTTCTTGCGCTCCATTGAGCTGTCGCCGGTAATGAGACCCGCAACGGCACCGGCCGCGGCGCCGATGATGGCCTGGCGCTGCGCACGCGCCGGCCGCTCTTCGCGCGTATAGGCGTCGAGTGTGGTGCAGCCAACGGTCGCCATGACACCAATTGCGATTACGCCGATCTTGTAAAAGCCCTGAATCTTCATTTTCCCGTTCCTCCTGAAATAGGCGGCGGTATCATGCCAAGCCGAACCTGAACGAAGTGTGACTTGGCGCTTCGAACACGATACCCCAATCGCGGGCGCCGGGTCGGTTACGCACCGCACCGACGCAAGCCGTTGATATGTCAACTAGCAAGCTCGTAGCCGTCGTCGAGGACGAGATCGCGATACGCGACAACTATGTCGCCGGGTTGCGACGCCAAGGCTATCGCGTCGCCGGCTACGGCAGCCGCAAGGAAGCCCTCACAGGTTTCGCAAACCGTTTCCCGGATCTCGTCATCATCGACGTGAATCTCGGGAGCGAGGTCGAGGGCGGGTTCGAGCTCTGCCGCGAGCTGCGCGCCCGCTCGGCGCAGCTGCCGATCATTTTCCTGACGGCTCGCGAGAGCGAGCTCGACGCCGTGTCCGGGCTTCGGCTCGGCGCCGACGACTATCTGACCAAGCGCACGAGCATCGAACACTTGCTCGCGCGCGTCGCGGCGCTGTTTCGGCGCGTCGAAGCTTTGCGCGCCGGCGACGCCCCGGGCGAGCGGCTCGAGCAGGGCTCGTTGACGCTCGACCGGGACCGCATGAGCGCCCATTGGAAGTCGGTGCCCGTGCCGCTCACGGTCACGGAGTTTTGGGTCGTGCACGCGCTCGCGCAGCACCCGGGCCACGTGAGGAGCCGCGAGCAGCTCATGGCCGCCGCCAACGTGGTCCTCGACGACGGCACCGTCACTTCGCAGGTCAAACGGATCCGCGCCAAGTTCGTGGGCGCCGACCCCCAATTCGACGCCATTCAGACCGTCTACGGGATGGGTTACCGCTGGCAAGCCGACTGAATTCCGGCACTTCCGGCCCAGATTGACGGGGCGCTCGCCCGTTCCCTATAGTCTGGCGTTGGCTCTAGGCCTGCTCCGGTCCTAATTTGTTTGAGGGCCTCTCCGCGGCAGATCGAACGGCCGCCGGTTGACAGGTCCAGCATTCGCAGCTGCCAGCCAGCAAAAAAAATTGGCCATGCGGAGCCGACGGCTAACCGCTGTATAGCACCATGACTGTAAGAGCAACCGACACGAACCTGAAGCGAGCCGGCGAGCCCAAACGGGCCCCCGGTCCACGCATCGTGGCCGCTCTTACGGCATGAGGACGGCCAGCATGCGTACAAGAGACACAACCGGCTACCCGCCGGCACAAGGGTTGTATCGGCCCGAGTTCGAGCACGACAGCTGCGGCGTCGGCTTCGTCGCACACATCAAGGGCAAGCGCAGCCACAAGATCATCGAGGATGCGGACCACCTGTTGTGCCGCATGGACCACCGCGGAGCGCGCGGCGCCGAGCCGAACACGGGCGATGGCGCCGGCATGCTCACGGCGCTGCCGCACGAGTTCTTGACCAAGGTTGCGAAGCAGGCTTGCGACGTCACGCTGCCGGCGGCCGGCAGGTTCGCGGCTGGCGTCGTGTTCTTGCCGCAGGATCCGGCCGAGCGCGAGCGTTGTAAGACCGCCGTCGCCACGATTTGCCAAGAAGAAGGCCAGGTGCTCGCGGGCTGGCGAGCGGTCCCGACCGATGCCGATGCGGCCGACTTAGGATCGGGCGCGCGCGCAGGCGCCCCGCACATCGAGCAGCTGTTCGTCATCGCCGGCGACGGATTCGAGGGCGATGCGTTCGAGCGCAAGCTCTATTTGCTGCGCAAGCGCGCGAGCCATCTCCTCCGCGGCGACACCACGTTGCGCCAGGCCAAGTTGTTCTATGTCTGCAGCCTGTCGAGCAAGGTCCTCATCTACAAGGGGATGCTGACGCCGGGGCAGCTACGGAATTTCTACCCCGACCTGCGCGATCCCGACTACACGACGCACCTCGCGATGGTGCACTCGCGGTTCTCCACGAACACATTCCCGAGCTGGGACCGTGCTCAGCCGAACCGCTTCATGTCGCACAACGGTGAGATCAACACGCTGCGCGGTAACGAGAACTGGATGCGCGCGCGCCAGGGCGTGCTCAAGACCGAGCTCTTCGGCGATTCGCTGAAGAACCTGTATCCGATCGCCGAGCCCGACTGTTCGGACTCGGGGGTCTTCGACAACGTGCTCGAGTTCCTGCTCATGACGGGCCGCACGCTCCAGGAATCCGTCATGATGATGATTCCCGAGGCATGGCAGAAGAACGAGCTCATGCCCGAGAACAAGCGGGCGTTCTACGAGTATCACTCGTGCCTCATGGAACCGTGGGACGGCCCCGCGTCGATTGCCTTTACGGACGGCAAGTACATCGGCGCAGTGCTCGATCGTAACGGCCTGCGGCCGAGCCGCTACTACCTGACGCACGACGACCGCGTCATCATGGCGAGCGAGGTCGGCGTCGTGCCGATCGATCCCAAGAACGTCAAAGCAAAGGGGCGCCTCGAGCCCGGCCGCATGTTCTTGGTCGACTTCGAGCGCGGCCGGCTCGTGCCCGACGACGAGCTCAAGAACGAGTTCGCGAACCGCAAGCCGTACGGCGAGTGGCTCGACGCCAACCGCATTCCGTTGCGGCAACTGGCGGCCGACCCCCGCGAGCCCGAGATCGACCCTGCGACGCTCACGCCGCGCCTGCAGGCCTTCGGCTACACGATCGAGACGTTGCACTTCATGTTGCAGCCCATGGTGCGCGAGCACCGCGACCCCGTGGGCTCGATGGGCAACGACAGCACGCTCGCGGTGCTATCCGACAAGCCGCGCATGCTCTACGACTACTTCCGCCAGCTGTTCGCGCAGGTGACGAACCCGCCGATCGACTCGATCCGCGAGGAAGTCATCATGTCCCTCGAGTGCTATGTCGGCCCGGAGGGCAACTTGCTCGAGAGCACCCCGAAGCACGCCGAGCGCTTGCGTTTCCGGCAGCCGATCTTGAGTAACGAAGAGCTCGTCGGCATCAAGAACTTGAACCATCGCGGCTGGCGCACGCGCACGATCGACATCACGTACGAACGTGAAGTGGCCCCTGGCGGACTGCGCCCAGCGATCGACCGCATTTGTGCCGAAGCCGA
>DATFFV010000244.1:0-8809 GCA_035249885.1 Gammaproteobacteria bacterium
AGCTGCCACGGCGCGGGGCCGCCCACGACGCGCCCGGCATCGCTCGGGTCGAACTCGGACTCGTGGCACGGACACTTGAAGCGCTGCACGTCGCCGAACCAATCCGTGACGTCGCAGCCCGTGTGCGTGCAGACGCCGGAGTAGGCGACGACGCCGTCGGCCGCGCGCGCGAGCGTCGCGGGCGTGAGCTTCGCGGGATCGAGCCGCACGACGACGAGCTGGTTCAGGCGTGTGCCGTCGCGCACGCGCCGGGTCGCTAAGTTCATGGGGTAGGCGAGCAGTTGCTTGGCCCCGAGCACCACATCGCTGGGGGCGATGACAGTTCCCGCGCGGTCGCCGTACGCGAACACGAGCGCGTCGTTCACCTCCGGCGCGGCATGCGCTTCGTCGCTCGTATCGGTTTGCGCGAGCGCGCGGCCACCGAGTGCGAGTCCGCAACAGGCTTGCAGCACGCGCCGCCGTTTCAAGTCGCGCAACGATATGGCCGTTTCGCGCCGCTCCGCCATGTGCCCCTTAGGATTTGCCGCCCGCCCGCCAGCATTGTGCGGCGGCCGCGCAACACAGACAACGGCCGCGAATCCACGGCCGGTCCGATCGCCGCGCGAGCATGGCTTCAAGATCGAGTACCATCGGCCGCAAAGGCCACGCCCCGAAACGCCTCGGCGCGCGGCAAAACGGGGGATCGTTGGCGCAGAAACTCCTGACGTCGGTCGTCGGCAGCTATCCGCAGCCGGATTGGCTCATCGATCGCGCGTTGCTCACGAAGATGATGGCGCCGCGCATCCGCGTGAGCCAGGTCTGGCGCGTCGCGCCCGAGGGCCTCGAGGAGGCGCAGGACGAGGCCACGCTCGAGGCGATCCGCGAGCAGGAGCGCGCCGGCATCGACATCATCACCGACGGCGAGATTCGCCGCGAAAGCTACTCGAACCGTTTCGCGAACGCGCTCGACGGCATCGACGACAAGCGCGTCGGCGAGATCGTGGGCCGCACGGGCAACAAGATTCCCGTGCCGATCGTCTCGGGGCCGATCAAGCGCCGCGGGCCCGTCGAGGTGCACGACGTGAAATTCCTGCGCGCGCACACCGACAAGACCATCAAGATCACGGTGCCGGGCCCGTTCACGATGGCGCAACAGGCCGTCGACGAGCACTACCGCGACGAGCGCAGCTTGGCGCTCGCGTATGCCGAAGCCGTCAACGAGGAAGTACACGATCTGTTCGCGGCCGGCGCCGACGTCGTACAGCTCGACGAGCCGTGGCTGCAGGCGCGTGCCGAGGGCGCGCGCCGCTATGGCGTGGAGGCCGTCAATCGCGCACTAGCCGGCGTGCGCGGGACCACGGCGTTGCACATCTGCTTCGGTTATGCGGCGCTCGTCAAGGACAAGCCGGCGCGCGGCTACTCGTTTCTCAGCGAGCTCGAGAACAGCGCGGTCGATCAGATCTCGATCGAAGCGGCGCAGCCCAAGCTCGACCTCGGCATCCTGCGCGCGCTGCGCACGAAAGCCGTGCACATCGGCGTCATCGATCTCAACGACCGCAACGTCGAAACGCCGCACCAGGTGGCGACGAGGATCCGCAGGGCGCTCGAGGTCGTGCCCGCCGAGCGCCTCATCGTGACGCCCGACTGCGGCATGAAATACCTGCCGCGCGAGGTCGCGTTCGGCAAGCTCCAGGCGCTCGTGGCGGGCGCGGAGCTCGTGCGCGCGGAGCTCCGCTAGAAGAAGTTGTACTGAAACGTGATGCCGAGCTCGCGCGGCCGGCCGCGATAGTCGGCCACGGCTTGCCGCGGCGCAGCGCTATGCCCGACAGCGCCCGGCGGGCCGCCTTGGGTCCAGAAGCCGCGGCCGAACGATTGCGCGTTATTCGCATAGACCTCGTCGGTCAGGTTGTTGGCGAAGAACGTCGCGGTCCACTTGCCGTCGTTCGGCGAGTAGCGAACCGACAAGTTGGCCAGGTTGTAGCTCGGCACTTCATAGCGCGAATCGATGAATGTCGACGGAAAGACGGCAGCTTGCGGCGTCGCGAAACACGTAATGCTCGCGAGCTCTTCCGGCGTGAAACCGCCGGGGTGCGTCTGCATCGGTCCCGTCTTCGTGTAGTTGAGCGTAAACGTGAAGTTGCCCGTGGGACGCGGCAATTCATAGCGGCCGCTCAACGAGTGCTCGCGATCCATCGGCGGTGGGAACAAGTACGGGCCGTTGTTGCCGCACGGGTTCGCCATCTCGTAGTTCGCGCGGCCCGTCGCTCCCTCGACGGTGAAACGATCCGTGACGGCGAACATCGCCTCGACTTCCGAGCCCCACAAATCGACGTCGCCCTGGTTGACGAGATCGATGCGGAAGCCCGTTGGGGTCGACGAGTCGGCGACCGCCTGGGCGCCTTGACGGTCCGTGTATTCCATCTCGTAGTACGTGGCGTTGAAGCGCAGGCGCCCGTCGAGCCACTCGGAGCGGAAGCCGAGCTCGTCATTGAGCAGCGTTTCCGGCGGCACTCCACCTGGCTGCGGCCGGCGGTGGAACGCCACGCTTGGGCATGGCGTAGGGGGTGTCACTACGACCGCGCAGACGGCAATCGGGCCCGGGATCGAGAACGTGCCCGAACGGAACGCCCTCGATGAGGTCACGTACAGCATGAAGTCGTCCGTGATCTGAAAGTCCAGCGTGCCGCGGTAGTCCGTCGCGCTCCAGTCATCCTCGGCATTGACGACCGTCGACCCGCCAAATTGCGGGATGAAGTTGTCGGAGGCGAACAGCTCGTTCGACAACGATTTCTCGTCGTGCGATTCGCGCACGCCGAGCGTCAGGTTGATACGGTCGGTGAAGTGGATCGTGCTGTTCGCAAACAGGCCGTACGCCGTCGATTCCTGCGTGGTCGAGCTGTCGCCGGTCCGGCGCAGGCGCCGCACGGGGAGTGTGCAGGACACGCCGAGCGAGTCGTTGCAGCCCCAGAGATTGCCGTTGGCGAAGCCGCCGTCCGGGTTATTGGCGTAATTGCTCGAGCCGATCGCGTTGATCAGCGATTCCCGCGGGCTGCCGGAATCCTCGTTGAAGTAGTTGACGCCCGCGATCAAGTCGACCTTACCGTCTGCGAGGCCGAAGTTGAATTGGAGCTCCTGGTAGAACACCTCGGAGTCCACCGCCGAGGGCCGGAACTCCATGCCGAGCAGTTGCCAGTCGCTGACGCCGCGGCTCGAGAACTCCGAGATGCCAGTCGTCGACAGCAGCGAGAGGCGCTCGGAGATCTGCCATTCGATGTTCGCGTCGACTTGCGTGTATTTCGAGTTGTTCCACTGCCGGCACAAGTCGTCCCAGTCCGGGTTGGCGTCGTCGAGGAAGCACCAGTCCGGCATCGTAAAATCGTCGGCCACGAGACGGGCGTCGTTTTGCCGCAGCCTCTCTTGGCCGGACGTCTCGAGGAAGTCCGACACCCAGTCGGCGTAGTTGCCTTGCAGGCAGTAGAACGGGTTGTTCGGATCGAGGGGGCAAATGGGAGCCATGTTGAAGAACGTCATGTCCGTCGGGCTGCCCTCGGATTTCGAATCCGAGTGCATCGCGCCGAACCGGAGGCTCACGTTGTCGCTCGGTTCGACGGTGAGCTGGAGCCGCGCGATCGTGTCGTCGTTGCCGCCGAGCTCCTGCGGGCCGCGGCGCAGGTAGCCGTCCTGCTCGAGCGACGCGCCCTGCGCGCGCAAGAACACGTTGTCGCTGAGCGGCACGTTGATCATGCCCTGCACGTCCTGGTGGTTGAACTCGCCGAGCGTCATGCGCACGTAGCCCGAGCGCTCGCTCTCCGCTTGCCGCGAGAACACGCGAATCGCGCCGCCGGTGCTGTTGCGACCGAACAGCGTGCCTTGCGGCCCGCGCAGCACTTCGATGCGCTCGACGTCGAGCACGCGCATCACGGGGCCCGTCGTGCGCGGCATGAAGACGTTGTCCAGGTAGAAGCCGACGCTGCGCTCGCCCGTGGCGCCGCCGCCGCTGCTGATGCCGCGGATCTGGAAGATCGGCGAGGTGTTGCCCGTGCCGCGCGCGCCTTTGATGTCGAGATTGGGGGCGATGGTCGCGAGATCGAACATGTCGTCGACGCCGCGAAGCTCGAGCGCTTCGCCTGCGAACGACATCACCGAGATCGGCGTGTCCTGCAAGTTGAGCTCGCGGCGCTCGGCCGTGACGATGATTTCTTCGAGCTGTTGAGCGGTTGCGGTCCCCGCGACTCCCATGAGGGCGCCGACGGAGGCCGCGAGAAGGCTGACGGGTCGAACGGGCCGTGTGGAACGCTTCATGGAACCATCCCCCTGTGTCGTTGTTGCTCGGCAGCAACTCTCGAGCTGAGCCACTTGCACTACCGTCGCTGCCCCTACCTGCTTTCGCGCCACAGTCTACCTAAAGTGACTGCCGAGTCACGAACGGAGTGGTTCGGCTGGCGCCGAAGCCGCGTGCCGACGACGGAGGCGCTGCCTCAGCCCGGGGCGGCGCCCTGGGTGTTCACGTAAACGGCGTACAGCGACTGGCTCGCGGCCATGAACAGCCGATTGCGTTTCGGACCGCCGAACGCGACGTTGCCGCAGACCTCGGGCAGCCGAATGCGGCCGAGCAACGTGCCCGCGGGATTCCACACGGTGACGCCGCTGTAGCCGAGGTTTCGGCCCGCATTGCTCGAGCACCAGAGGTTGCCGAAGACGTCGGCGCGAACGCCGTCGGTGCGGCACGGGATGCCATCGATCGTGAGATCCGCGAATTGCCTGACGCCCGAGACGCGGCCATCGTCGTCGACGTCGCCAATGTGGAGGTTGCCTCCGCTCACGACGTAGAGCTTGCGGTAGTCGGGCGCGAACGCGAGGCCGTTCGGCGAGCCGGGCAAAAGGTCGGCACCGATCGCGATCGTCACGCGGCCATTCGCAGCGACTCGATAGACGTTCGTCGGCAGCTCGCGCTGCGCCGCGCCGATGCCGGCGCGTTGACCGGTGCGTTGCCGCAGCAGCCCCTGCGCGTTGCTCGGCCCACCCGGCGCATCGGGCACGCCTTCGTAGAGCTGGCCGCCGAACGGCGGGTCCGTGAACCAGTAGCTGCCGTCGGGGTGCGGCACGACGTCGTTCGGCGAGTTGAGCGGCCGGCCGTCGTAGGCGTCGGCGACGACTGTGACCGTGCCGTCGTTCTCGTAGCGCACGACGCGCCGCAGCAGGTGCTCGCACGACAACTGCCGGCCCATGAAATCGAACGTATTGCCGTTGCTGTTGTTCGACGGGCTGCGAAACACGGACACGCGGCCGTCGTCCTCGAGCCAGCGCAGTTGCCGGTCGTTCGGGATGTCGCTCCACACGAGATAACGGCCTTGACTCGACCAGGCCGGGCCTTCGGACCACAGCGCACCCGTCCAGAGGTGTTGGATCGGCGTATTGCCCACGCGCAGGCCGTTGAAGGCAGGATCGATCGTGATGAGGTCGGGGTCGGGATAGGTGACGGGCGCCGCACCCGGGCCGAAGTCGCGCGGCGGCGTCGAGACCGTCGACGGCGGTTCGGCTGCGCTTTGCCCGAATAGTGATATCGGTCGAACCGCCATGGCGCCCGCTGCGCCTAGGGTTCCAATGAGGACACGCCGGGATAAGGGACTCTGCAATGCGCTCGATGCGTCGCTCACCGTTCGCTCCCGCTCGTTGGCGTTCGCGCGATGCTAGCACTGCCGCCACGGGCCTGCCGCCCACGCGCGGAAGTCCGGCGGCAAGCTGTTAGACTTTCCCGCGGAGTGCAGCAGGGGGAGGGGTGCATGTACTGCCAGCGTTGTGGAGCTCAGAACGCCGATCGGGCCGCGTACTGCTCGGGCTGTGGCCAGCCGCTCGCCCCAGCCGCACCCGAAGCGCCGCTGCCCACGGATCACGAGCTCTTCGAGCTCGCGATCGGACCGAACAACACCGATTACTACTTGAGCCGCTTCGAGCGATTCGCCCAGGGTGGCAGCACGGCGTCGTGGAACTGGCCCGCGTTCTTCGTCACGTTGCCGTGGTTGCTATACCGCAAGATGTGGGGCTACGCGGCGCTGTACTTCTTCGCGCCGGCCATATTCTTGTTGGTCGTTTCGCTGATCCTGGGCGCGGCGTTTTCCAGCGCCACCGCCGCGTGGCTCGTCTGGCCGCTCGGGTTCCTGCTGCTCTTCATCTTCGTGCCGATGTACGCCAACCTGCTTTACTACCGCAACGTCGCCGGCAGGATTGCGTGGATCAAACGGCTCAAGGGCGGCGCCGACCGGCAGCTGCGCGCATTGGCCAGTGAGGGTGGTACGAGCGTCGCGGCACTCCTCATCTTGCTCGTCTTGCCCTTCGGCGCCCTGCCAGTGCTCGGCATTCTCGCGGCCATCGCCATTCCCGCCTACCAGGACTACACGATTCGCGCGCAGGTTTCGGAAGGCTTGATGATGGCCGCCCCGGTTCGAGCCGCAGTGACGGAGACGATCCAGCGAGAGGGGGTCGTGCCCCAGGATCGCGCCGACGCCGGGCTCACGGCCGACCCTGGCGATTCGCAAGGAAAATACACGGAATCCATCGCAGTCGACGACGGCCGCATCGACATCACGCTCGGTGGGGAAGCCAACCAAGCCATACACGGCCGCGTGTTGTCGCTCACGCCGTACGCGACCGACGACGGGATTGCCTGGCGCTGCGGCATGGGGCCCGCGCCGTCGCGGCAGCCGCTCGCCGAGTATCAGCCGGGCAGCCTCGCGGCCGATCTTCCGAAATACGTCCCGAGCGCCTGCCGGCCCGGCGGAAACGTGCCTTGATGAGGTGCCGGTGTTACGGTTTCGGTTCAGCCGAAACACCGGCACCGCGGTTGAGCCGAAACACCGGCACCGGGGTTAGACCGAAACCGAAACACCGGCACCATTAGGGGGATCACGTGTTGCCTTTGCCGATCGTCTCGCGAGCCACCGCGCTCGTCGCCGCAGGGCTGCTCGCGGCCTGCACGCCCGTTCCCGAGGACTCCGGGCCGGCCGAAGCCGAAAGCCCTGCGCCGGGCCAGCAGCAAGCGTCGGCCGGCGGAGCCGCAGGCGCGAGCGTCGAGTGGCCGTTCTACGGCGGCAACCTGGGCTCGCAGCGCTACTCGCCGCTCGATCAGATCGACGCGAGCAACGCCGCGAGCCTCAAGATCGCTTGGCGCTTCAACGCGGGCAACTACGGGCCTCGGCCCGAAGCGCGCAACGAAACGACGCCGCTCGTGATCGACGGCGTGCTCTACACGCAGGCGGGCATCACGCGCAACGTCGTCGCCATCGATGCGAAGAGCGGCGAGCTCTTGTGGGTCTGGCGGCCCAACGACGGTGAGCAGCGTTTCGCGCGCGCGCCGCGCAAGACGTCGGGGCGCGGTGTCGCGTACTGGACCGACGGCGTGGGCAACGACCGGCTGTTCACCGTGACGCCGGGGTTTCATCTCGCCGCGCTCGATCCCGACACGGGTCGGCCCGTGCCCGGGTTCGGCGAGAACGGCATCGTCGATCTCATGATCGGCGTGCGCGGCGAGGTCAACGACAAGTCGAGCATCGGCAACAGCTCGCCGGCGCTTATCGTCGGCGACGTCGTGATCGTCGGCCCCGCGCACGAGGTCGGCATGCGGCCGCCGTCGAAAGCGAATCTCAAAGGCGACGTGCGCGGCTACGACGTGCACACGGGCAAGCTGCTCTGGACGTTCCACACGATCCCCGTAAGGGGCGAGCCCGGCTACGAAACGTGGCTCAACGGCTCGGCCGAGTACACGGGCAACGCGGGCGTGTGGGCGCCGATGACGGCCGACGCCGAGCTCGGCTACGTCTATCTGCCCACCGAGGCGCCGATCGCAGACACGTGGGGCGGCGAGCGGCACGGCAACAATCTCTATAGCTCGAGTCTCGTGTGCCTCGATGCGCGCACGGGCGAGCGCGTCTGGCACTACCAGCTCATTCACCACGACATCTGGGATTGGGACAATCCGACGGCGCCGATCTTGATGGATCTCGTCGTCGACGGGCGGCCGATCAAGGCCGTCGCGCAGATCACGAAGCAGGCGTTCGTCTACACATTCGACCGCGTGACGGGCGAACCCGTGTGGCCCATCGAGGAGCGGCCCGTGCCGCAGACCGACGTGCCCGGCGAGTGGACCTCGCCGACGCAGCCGTTCCCGACCAAACCGCCGCCGTTCGACCGCCAAGGCGTCTCGATCGACGACCTCATCGACTTCACGCCCGAGCTGCGCGCCGAAGCCGTCGAGGGCGTGAAGGCGTTTCGCTTGGGGCCGATCTTCACGCCGCCTTCGCTCGCAAACGCGCCCGATGGAACGAGCGGCACGCTGATGCTGCCGCACGCGACGGGCGGCGCGAACTGGGAGGGTGGCGCGTTCGATCCCGAGACCAACGTGCTCTACGTCGGCTCGTTCACGAATCCGTCTGTGTTCGCACTCGAACCTCCGCCGCAGGCGACGGACATCACGTACATCGCGGGCGGCGGCGCGCAGCTGCCGTGGCTGCAAGGGTTGCCGCTCATCAAGCCGCCGTGGGGCAGGATCACGGCCATCGACATGAACGAAGGCGAGCACCTCTGGCAGATCGCGAGCGGACCGACGCCGAAGGCGATCGCCGAGCACCCGGCGCTCAAGGGCATCGAGATTCCGCCGACCGGAACGGCGACGAGGCCCGTGACGCTCGTGACGAAGACGCTGCTGTTCACGGCGGAAGGCTGGGGCGCGACTCCCGTGCTGCGCGCTCACGACAAGGCGACCGGGGCCGTCGTCGCCGAGGTCGCGTTGCCCGGAGCCGTCGGCGGCCGGCCGATGACTTATATGATCGACGGC
>DATFFV010000245.1:0-3738 GCA_035249885.1 Gammaproteobacteria bacterium
ACTGCTCCTGCGCCCACTCACCGGCAAGGTTCGGCGCGCCGGAAGCGAGGCGCAGCGGGCGGTCGCTGCGATCGACCGGGTCGGCGCCGAGCTGCTGATAGCGTTCCAGGGTCGCCGCGTCGCCGATCGTCAGCGTATCCGCGTGGCAATAGTGCGGATCGTCGCGGTGGGGTCGACCGACTATCCTGATCGAGACGCCCGGCACGAACATATCCGGTGACCAGCCCGAGCGGCGGAGCACCGTGGCCGCACGCATTTCGCATTGCATTTCGATGACGGCGCCATCGGCATCGACGGCATCGAAATAGACGTACGAATGTGGATTGACGAAGTCGAGGCCCGTCAGCGTGCCCTCGACCTCGAGGCGTCCCCTGGGATCGAAACGGCCGATGCCGTGGTGAGCGAATGCCGGTGTGCTCGTGGCGATGACGAGAGCGGCTAAGGGCACTGAGGATCGGCAGCTCGGTCGTGTCATGATTCGTTGCGCCCTTCCGAACGGACAGGTCATGCTACGACGTCGTCGCGAGCGCAGCCAGCGGAGCTCGCGTCAGGTCAAGGAAGCCTTATGAAATTGAACAGCTTTGCTGCCGTTGCCAAAGCGCTTGAAGGGGCCGGCGTTCGCTACCTCGTTGCCGGGGGCTTGGCGGTGAATGCGCATGGTTATCTGCGCTATACGAAGGACGTCGATCTGATCGTGCAGCTCGTGCCGGAGAATATCCTCAATGCTTTCGCGGCACTCGCGTCGATCGGCTACAAGCCTCTGGTGCCGATTACTGCATCTCAGTTCGCCGACGCGAAGATGAGAGACGGCTGGATCCGCGATAAAAACATGACGGTGCTGCAATTCTGGAGTGATGAGCATCGAGAAACACCGATCGACGTGTTCGCGGCCGAGCCGTTCCCCTTCGAGGAGGAATACGCGCGTTCACTGGTGAAACCCTTGCATGGGTCGATCGACGTTCGATTTGTTTCCATTACCACGCTGATCGACATGAAGACGGCGGTAGGCCGGCAACAGGACCTGATTGACGTCGAGCACCTGAGGATGAGGATGGACAGCGATGCCGGAAAATGATCCCGCGGAGGTTATCGACTGGAGCCTGACTACCTGGGAGGGCGCTCGTCGGGAACAGTTGCGGCGATGGGCCGAGCTGCCGCTGGAGCGGATCATCCTTGCGCTGGAGGAAATGGAGGAGCTGGCGCAACGATTCGGATCGGAGCGAGCCCCAAAAAGGTGACGCTAGTCGCGGAGCCCGAACACGAACAGGCCGTTGCCGGAGCCGATGGCCACGTACTGTTTGCCGCCGACAGCGTACGAGATCGGGCCGTTCGCGCCCTGCCCGCCCGGGCTCGCGCGCCACAGGAGCTCGCCCGTGCGCGCGTCGAGCGCGTAGACGTAGCCGTCGCGGCTCGCCGTGAACAGCAAGTCGGTGGCCGTCGTGAGAATCCCGCTGCTCGAGACATCGGTCGTGGCAAACCGCCAGCGCTGCTCGCCCGTGCGCGGATCGAGCGCGACGATGGCGCCGTTGCCCAAAGCCTCGGTCCAGTTGTTGATGGCGCCGCGACGGATGCCCGGCAGGTTGTTCGCGCCGGCGAGCGGGCTCGCTGGAATTCCGCCGACGAACGTGCGGCCCGGCACGTACTCCGACTCGGCGGGGCGGAACACCGAGCCGTAATTCTCCCAGGCCGAGAGATAGAACAGCGCCGTGCGCGGGCTGAACGACGGCGAGTACCAGTTCGTGCCGCCTTGCACGCCGGGAAAAGTCACGGAGCCGAGCGGCTGCGGCGTCTCGATGGGGCGGCCGGCCTCGTCGAGGCCGCTCGCCCAGTTCACGTGCACGAACGGGTTGCCGCGGATGAACTCGCCCGTCACGCGGTCGAGCACGTAGAAGAAGCCGTTGCGATTGCCCCAGAGCATGAGCTTGCCGCTCGACGCGCTCGTCGTCGGCAGGTCGACGAGCACGGGGATTTGCACCGCGTCGTAGTCGTAATCGTCGTTCGGCGTGAACTGGAAGTGCCATTTGAGCTCGCCCGTGTCGGGATCGAGCGCGACGACGCTGTCGGAGTAGAGGTTGTCGCCGGGGCGCTGCGCGGGGTTCCAATCGGGCCCGGGGTTGCCGATCCCCCAATACGTGAGATCCACCGCGGGGTCGTACGACCCGGTGAGCCACACCGACGCGCCGCCGTACTTCCAAGCGTCGCCGCCGTCGGCCCACGTCTCGTGACCGGGCTCGCCGGGTGCAGGAATCGTGTAGAACCGCCACGCCTCCTCGCCCGTCGCGGCGTCGTGCGCCGCGATGAAGCCGCGGATGCCGTACTCGCCGCCCGCGACGCCGATGATGACTTTGTCTTTGACGACGAGCGGCGCGAGCGTCATCGCATAGCCCGCCGCGGGATCGGCCACGGATTTCTGCCAGAGCGGCTGGCCCGTGACGGCGTCGATCGCGAGGAGCTTGGCGTCGATCGTCGTCATGAACAGCGTTTGCCCGAGTATCGCCAGGCCGCGATTGATGCGGCCGCAGCAGGGCCGCGCGTCGGCCGAGGGGTTGTATTGATAGCGCCAGAACGGCCTTCCTAAGCGCGCGTCGAGCGCGAGCGCCGTGTTCGGCGCCTCGGTGAGATACATGACGCCGTCGACGACGAGCGGCGTGGTCTCGAAGCTCTCGAGCGACTGCGCCTGAAAAACCCACTTGAGCTCGAGGTCCGCGACGTTGCTCGGGCGAATCTCGGCGAGCGTCGTGTAGCGTTGACTCGCATACGTGCCCGAGTACGTGAGCCAGTTGTGCGGCTCGGCGGCGGCGCCGAGCAGCCGCTCGGACGTGACTTGAGCGGGCGCCGGTGCGGGTGCGGCGATCGCGAGCGCGACGGCGAGCGACGCCCCGATGACAATGGGTCGCAACATCAGTTCGGTCCTTTGAGCGACAACAAGTAAGCCACGAGATCGGCACGCTCGTCGTCGCTCAAAACCGTTGCGTACGACGGCATCAGGGGCTCGGTGCTGACGACGTACGAGCGAATGTCTTCACGATCGAGTGAGACGAGCCGTCCGTTCGAGTCGACGAGCTGAACCGTGAACGTGTCCTCGTTGAGACGCCGGCCCGTGATCGCGGTGCCGTCGTCGAGCACCACGCGCACCGTGCGGTTCATGGGCAGCAGCGCCGCGCTGGGGTCGACGAGCGCGCGTTGCAGCGACGCGGCCGTGCGCAGCGTGCCGATGGTGCTCAAGTCGGGCGCCGCGCGCGGACCTTCGGCGCCGACGCGGTGACAACCCGCGCAATTGCCTTTGCCGATGAACAGTGCTCGGCCGCGCGTCGCGTCGCCGACCTTCACATCGGCGAGGTTCACGCTGCCCATGTTGCGCAGGTATGCGACGAGCGCGCTGAGCTCCGCGTCGTTGTACGCGCTCGGCGCCATAGCCGTGCCCGCGACGCCGTTGCGGATCAGCGCGATGACGTCGCGGTCCGTTTCTGCACGACGGAAGTTGCCGGTTCCCAGGTTCACGCCCGGCATCGCATCGCCGCGGTCACCGTGGCAGACGACGCAGTGGCCAGAATAGAGCTGCGCGCCCTGCTCGATATCGGCTTGCTCGTATTGACCAACGTGCGCCGGCGCCTGCGCGCAGACGAGGCCCGCCGCGGCGAACGCCGCGAGGCCGATGAGGCCGAGACGTGCAACGCTAGCCACCGGGCAACTCCTCGGCGTATGGCGCGTACGCGATCAACGCGGCTTCGGGCAGCT
>DATFFV010000246.1:0-2114 GCA_035249885.1 Gammaproteobacteria bacterium
CACCGACATGTCGACGGCAGAGGTCACGGCCATGGTCTCGAGGTCGGAGACGAGCACGAAGCTGCCGCCCGTCGATTGTGCGATGAAAGCGAGGCGCTTGCCGTCGGGCGACAAGCTCGGCGACTCCATGGCCGGCAGCGACGCGAACGCTTCGACGGGTAGCGGCTGCTGTGCGGCGACGACGATCGGACAAAAGGCCAAGCTGGCCAGGACCGGCCGGATAGCGACGAGACACATTGGGTTCCCCTCCCCCTTCAACGAGAACGCGCCCGGAAATATAGCCGATTTGGTCGCCGCGGGCTCCGGCACGGCCGCAGACTCGAGGTCGCGCGGCCGACGGCTTGAACGTAGGATTCGGCAGAGCTCACGACCGGCGCTTCGCGCCAAGAAGGGGGATCGATGCGGGCCGTTCTCTTGGGTGCGTCATGGCTGGCCGCGCTACCGGTGCTCGGCCAAACGTTTCCGCCGGGTTACGTGGATCCGGCGCCCTTGCTCGCGGCCGCGGCGCGCGCAATAGGCGAAGCCGAGCTCCGCTGCGTCACGTTTTCGGGCACGGGCTATGCCGGCGCCGTCGGCCAGACGTTCGAGAACGCCGTCAACATCGACTGGCCGCGCATCGATTCGCTCGCGAACTACATTCGCACGATCGACTGGGCCGCGGGCACGAGCACGGAGACCTTCGACCGCCGGCCCGGCCTGAGCCCGGCGTCGTGGAAGTACGGGTTGGGCTGGCAGGGCGGCACGCCGACACAGACGGCGACGCGCCAGACGCACGTCGTCAACGGTCGCCACGCCTGGCACATCGACGGCGACGGCGCGCCCGTGGCCGTGCCGCCCGAGCTCGCCGAGCTCTACCAGCTCGACCTCTGGCTCAATGCGCCGGGGTTCCTCAAGGCCGCGCGGCTGCCCGGTGCCAATCCCGTCGCGTTCTGGCGCTGGGAGCAGCTCGAGAAGGGCCGCGACGGCAACGTGGTGCAGCCCGAGAAAGTTCACGTCGTTGCGATCACGATGCTCGGCAAGTACCGCGTCGACGCGACGATCAACTCGCAGAATCTGATCACGCGCATCAAGACCACGGTCAGCGAGCCCGCGCTCGGCGACTTCAACATCGAGCACGAGTCGACGAACTTCGTCGCCGTCGGCAACGTCAAGTGGCCCACGGCGTGGCACTCGCATCACGGCTGGGATGACAACTGGCAGTTCTACCGCCAGAGCACGGGCCACAACGGCTACGGCGGCGAGTTCGCGAACGTGCGCCCCAACGATTGCGGCGAGCCCGTGCCCGTGCCGGCCTCCGTCTCGGAAGCGACGTTCACCGAGTCGGTGACTTGGGACGAGCTCGCCGACGGCGTGTATTGGCTCGGCGGCGGACCCGCGAACAGCTACATGATCGAGTTCGAGAATTTCGTCGCCGTGTTCGAGGCGCCCGGCAACGAGCAGCGCAGCCTGGCCGTCATCGAGACGATCGCGCGTCTCGCACCGGGCAAGCCGATTCGCTGGCTCGTGAGCTCGCATCCGCACTTCGACCACATCGGCGGCCTGCGCACGTACCTGCACATCGGCGCGACGATCGTCACGCACGCGAAGAATCTCGCGTTCCTGAATCGCGACGTGCTGAGCTACGAGCCGCGCACGGTCGCGCCCGACATCGTGTCGCGCTGGCCGCCGACGGAGCTGTCCGAGGGCTACAACTACGAGGCCGTGCAAGAAAACTACGTGATCACGGACAACCGTCGAATCTTGCGCATCTACTACGTGCAGCCGCTGCGCCACGTCGAAGGCATGCTCATGGCCTACTTGCCGGCCGAGCGCATCGCGTTCGAGGCCGACCTCTTCGATACGCACGAGCCGCCGCGCGCCGCTCAGCTGCCCGCGATGCAGAGCCTCGCGACGCAGGTCGAGCGCATGGGGCTCGACGTCGAGACGCTCGCGCCCGTGCACGGCCCGCCGGTGCCATGGAGCGAGCTCGAAGCGGCCCTGCGCGCACTGAACGCCGGGCGCTAGAGCGTGATGGCCGTGTAGAGGACGAGACCGAGCAGCGTCGCGAGGAACGACACGATGTAGCCGGCGCCGAGCACGACGTACTTCACCGCCGTCAACGCGTGGCCCTGGCG
>DATFFV010000247.1:0-2186 GCA_035249885.1 Gammaproteobacteria bacterium
GAGGTCGATCACGCAGATCCGCCCTTCCCACACGAGCACGTTGAACGAGGACAGGTCGCCATGGATCACATCGTGGAAGAGCATGCGTTCGATCGCGTGAAGACACTGCTCGAGGAGCTCCTCGGCTTCCGCCTGATCTCGCGGTCGATACCGATGGAGTTGCGGGGCGGCGTCGCTCTCGTCGCCGATGTACGACATCAGGATCGCGCTGTCCGTGGCTTCGATGGGACGGGGAACGGGTGCTCCCGCGACGAACAGTGCGTGCAACGTTTCCCACTCGCGGCCGACCCAGATCCCGCCCTGCACCTCGCGGCCGAACCTCGTCTTCTTGTCGAGGGCGACGCGGATCCGCCGTTCCTTGATGAATTCGCCGTCCCGGTAGAGGGACTCGTCGCGGAAATCCCGCCGATCGAGCGGGTGGTAGATCTTCAGCGCTGCCAGCTCCTCACCGGTGGTGCGCGGATTCGCGCGCACCAGGTGCACGCTCGCTTCCTTGCCGCTCTTGATGGGTCGGATGACCCGTTCGATGAGCCCTTCGTCGAGGAAGTGCTCGAAGACTTCGTCGTGCAACGCGGGTGCCCCCTTCGGCGGGTGTTGGTGTTCGCAGAGATGCGGACATGGGCGACGCCGCGTCCTGGGTGCTCGATGAACGAAGCGCCGGGGCGAACCTCGGGCGGGACGAAATCGGCACGCGCGTCGGCCTCGGTCGGGCGAGCCACGCCCGGGGGCGGGGCGGCGGTTTGGGCCGCGCCTTCGCTACCGACGAGCGCGCCGGCGACGCCGGCCGCGCCGACGGCGCCCTTGAGAAAGCTACGACGATCGACGGCGTCGGTCGGCGCTGGATCGACTGGTTTGGCCACGGCATCCCCCATCGGCTCGCGAAGGCCCGCCGCGCGGTTCGCAACGGAGCTTGCCGGGATGATACCGCAACGGGGTGGTCTGCGAGGAACGTCGGCCGGCTTGGGTTGCCGGCGCCGGATGAGGCGGCGTCAGCGCGCCACGCGTACGCGATTGCGACCCGCGGCTTTCGAATCTCTCAAGGCTTGATCGGCTCGTTCGAGCAGGACCTCGACGGCGCTCGCGTCGCGCGGCTGGCGCACGGTGCAACCGACGCTGACGCTCATCGGCATCGTGCCGTCGCGCGTCGGGATCGGGGTGTCGGTGACCGCCTGACGGATGCGCTCGGCGATGCGCGTGGCGATCGCGACATCGGTGTCGACCATGATGACGAGAAACTCGTCGCCGCCGATGCGGCAGATGGCATCGTCGCCGCGCACGCTGCTCAAGAGACGGCTCGCGACGCGTCGCAGCACTTCGTCGCCGGTTTGGTGGCCGTGGTTGTCGTTGATGCGCTTGAAAGTGTCGAGGTCGAGCAGCGCGAGCGAGAGCGGCGTGCCGCGTTGATCTGAGCTCGCCAGCGCGGCTTTGAGCAGGACCGAAGCGCCGCGCCGATTCCAGAGATGCGTCAGCGGATCCATGAGCGCTTCGCGGCGTGCGAGGCCCAGCTTCGAGGTCAGCGCCGCGTGCGCACTCGTGAGCCGCTCGGACAAGAGCTCGCGCTGTGCGAGCGACCCGAGATCGTGCATCGTCTGTTTGTCGGCGGGCGTGAATTCGCGCGCGCACAGATCGAAAACGCAGAACGTGCCGACGGCCGCGCCGTGCTCGTCGACGAGCGGGTAGCCCGCATACGCGCGGAAGCGCGGCGCCGAAGTCACGATGGGCAGGCTGGAGGTGCGCGGGTCGCTCGCCGTGTCGGGGATCGTGAGCAGCTCGTCGCCGAGGACCGTGAGCTTGCAGATGGCGTGGTCGCGCGGCAGCTCGGAGATGCCCCAGCCGGCGGCGGATTTGAACCACTGCTTGTCTTCATTCAACAGCGAGATGGCCGCCACGGGAACGTGCAGGGCGCGGCGGGCAAGGCGCGTGATGCGCTCGAAGCGTTCCTCGAGCGGGGTGTAAAAGAGGTCCAGCGAGTGGATGTTCGCGATCTTGAGGGTCGCGGTACTCGCTATGGTCTTCGTTAAAAACGTGTCGCTCACGGGTCTCCGAGCGGTCGGCGGCGGCTGGGCACCGGGGTACTGTAACGCCCCGGCCGGTCCGAACATGTGAGGGAGGTCTCGCTTGACACGGCGCAACCTACCGTTAATGGCCGTCAATGGCCCGGCGCCGCCGGCAAACTGTGAACCGAG
>DATFFV010000248.1:0-2588 GCA_035249885.1 Gammaproteobacteria bacterium
CGCGGCGCAGCAGTTGCGCGCGTCGGCCGGCGGCAATCTCGGCCCGCCGGCCCTCGACCTGCTCGACGCGCCGGCCGACGCTTACGTGCTCGAGATCTCGAGCTTTCAAATGGAGACGACCGACAGCTTGGCGCCGCTCGCGGCGACAGTGCTCAACGTCTCGCCGGATCATCTCGATCGCCACGGCACGCTCGAGCGTTATGCCGAGCTCAAAGAGAAGCTACTGCGCGCCGCCGAGCACGCCGTCGTCAACGTCGACGATCCCCTCGTCGTCGCGATGGGCGCGCGCCACGCGCGTGCCGTCCAGTTCTCCGTGGAGAACGAGCTCGAGCGCGGTTACTCGGTCGTCATGCGGCGCGGCGAACGTTGGCTCGCGCGCGATCGCGAGCCGCTGCTCGCCGCCGCCGAGCTCAAGGTCAGCGGTCGCCACAACGAGGCCAACGCTCTGGCCGCCCTCGCGCTCACGGCCGAGCTCACGACGAATTTGCCCGCGGCGCTCGACGCGCTGCGGGCGTTCACGGGCCTGCCGCACCGCTGTCAGCACGTCGCGGTGCGCCGCGGCGTCACCTTCATCGACGACTCGAAGGGGACGAACGTCGGCGCGACGCTCGCGGCGCTGCAAGGGCTTGCGGGGCCGCTCGTGCTGATCGCCGGGGGCCTCGGCAAAGGGCAGGATTTGGCGCCGCTCGCGGCCGGTGCGCGGGGCAAGGTCCGCGCGGCCGTGCTCATCGGTGCGGCTGCCGACGCGCTGGAGGACGTGCTCAAGCCCGTGTGCCCCACGGCGCGCGCCGCAAGCATGGACGACGCCGTCGCGCGCGCGGCGGAGCTCGCGCAGCGCGGCGACACCGTGTTGCTGTCGCCGGCGTGCGCGAGCCAAGACATGTTCCGCGACTACAAGGAGCGCGGCGACGTGTTCGCGCGCGCGGCCTTGGGGCTGCCGCCATGAGCGCCGTCGTCAAGCCGAGCAGCGTCGCCCTCGACGTGCCGCTGATCTCTGCGATCGTCGGCCTCGTCGCGATCGGCACGATCGTCGTGGCGTCGGCTTCCGTGTCGATCGTCGCCGACGAGCCGCTCTACTATCTCGTGCGGCACTTGGGCGCGGTTGCGATCGGCATCGTCGGCCTCGCGCTCGTCGTATCGCTGCCGACCGATCTTTGGTACCGGCTCAACTGGCTGCTGCTCGCGTTCGGCCTCGGCGTGCTCGTGCTCGTGCTCTTGCCGTCGTTCGGCCACACGGTCAACGGCAGCCGCCGCTGGCTCGAGCTCGGGCCGATCACCGTGCAGGCCTCCGAGCCCGCGCGCGTCGCACTGTTGCTCTACATTGCGAGCTATGCCGTGCGCCGCGGGGTGGAGCTCGGCACGAGCCTGAAAGGCCTCGTCCGGCCGCTCGCGGTCGTCGGCGCGGCCGCGGCGCTGCTGCTGCTCGAGCCCGATTTCGGCGCAACGGTCGTGCTCGGTGCGACGAGCCTCGCCGTGCTATTCGTCGGCGGCGCTCGTTTGCGCGATCTCATACTCGCGGCGTTGGCCGGCGGCACGCTGCTCACGCTGCTCGCGTTCTCGGCCGACTACCGCGTCGTGCGCCTCATGTCGTTCCGCGACCCGTGGGCCGATCCCTACGATTCGGGCTTTCAGCTCACGCAGGCGCTCATGGCCATCGGCCGCGGCGAGTGGGGCGGCGTCGGCTTGGGCGAAAGCGTCCAGAAGCTGTTCTATCTACCCGAGGCGCACACCGACTTCGTGTTCGCCGTGCTCGTCGAGGAGCTCGGGTTCGCGGGCGCGACGCTCGTCATCGGGCTGTTCTGCATCGTCGTCTACCGCGCGATTGCCCTCGGCCGCGAGGCGATGCAGAGCGGCATGGCGTTCCAGGGGCTGCTCGCGACGGGCATCGGCGTGATGCTCGGCTTAGAGGCGTTCGTCAACATGGGCGTGAACGCGGGCCTGTTGCCGACGAAGGGCCTGCCGTTGCCCTTGATCAGCTACGGCCGCGCGAGCACGGTGATCACGCTCGTCGCGCTCGGCTTCCTGCTGCGGATACACCACGAGCTCTACGGCGGGCAGCGCCGCCTCGTGCAGCGAGGTCACGTGCGATGACCCCAAGACCCATCATGATCATGGCGGGTGGCACGGGCGGGCACGTGTTCCCGGGCCTCGCCGTGGCGGAAGCCTTGCGCGCGCGCGACTGGAGCGTCGTTTGGCTCGGCACCGAGCGCGGCATCGAGGCGCGCGTCGTGCCGCCGCACGGCATCGAGATCGAGTGGATCACGATCGCAGGCGTCCGCGGCCGCGGTGTGGCCGCCTATTTGAGCGCGCCGTTCCGCATCGCCGCGGCCGTCGCACAAGCGTTCTCCGCGCTGCGCCGGCGTAGGCCTGCGGCCGTGCTCGGCATGGGCGGCTTCGTCGCCGGTCCCGGCGGCTTTGCGGCGTGGCTCGCGCGCAAGCCGCTCGTGCTGCACGAGCAGAACTCGGTCGCCGGCACGACCAATCGGCTGCTCGCGCCGCTCGCGGCGAAGATCTTCGCCTCGTTCCCCGACAGCTTTCCGGCCTGGGCGCGCGCCGAGGTCGTCGGCAATCCCGTGCGGCACTCGATT
>DATFFV010000249.1:0-2245 GCA_035249885.1 Gammaproteobacteria bacterium
CTCGTGGCGGCGCGGCACGAATTGGGCTTTCGTCGCCGTCGAGCCCGGCGAGTTGCCGGCGACGGCGACGGCGGGCGCCTACGTACGTGCGCTCGCGGGCGCCGAACCGTTGCTGGCGCCGCCGGCTGCGCAGCGCGGCTACGAAGCGGCGCTCGAACGCTGGCCCGACGACGAGCTCGTGCTATTCGCGGCCGCGGGCCAGCTTCTTGGCGCAGGCAGCGCGGCGCCGGCGGCGGCGCTCTATCGCCGGCTGCTCGCCGCCAACCCTAAGCACACGGCCGCGCGCAACAACCTCGCTAACGCGCTCGCGGCGCGTGGCTGCTACGCCGATGCACTCGTCGAGGCCCGCACGGCGTTGGCCGACAGCGACGCTACGGGCGAGCTCTCAGGCGCGATTCGCGACACCGTCGCCGAGCTCGAGCGCGCACTCGTCGATAACCGGGCCGCGGCGTCGACCTGCCAGTGAGCGACGTGCGCGTACGAGCGCCCGAAGCGCAAGCGTGCGGCGCGGTGTGCATGATTCGGCCGGCGCATTTCGGCAGCAATGCCGAAACGGCTTCATCGAACTTCTTTCAGCACTCCTCGGCCGGGCTCGGCGATGTCGCGCTGCGCGCGCAACGCGAGTTCGACACGCTGGCGCTCGCGCTCGAGGAAGCGGGCGTTCGCGTCCACCGCTTCGACGGCCAACGGGACGCCGTGCTGCCCGACGAGGTATTCCCGAACAATTGGCTCAGCCTGCACGCCGACGGGACCGCGGTGATTTATCCCCTGCTCGCACCGAATCGGCGTCGCGAGCGGCGCAACGACGTGCTCACTGCGCTCGAGCGGCACGGTTATCGCATCGATCGCGTCGTGGACCTGAGCACGCTCGAAACGCGCGGCGAATACCTCGAGGGCACGGGGAGCCTCGTGCTCGATCGGGCACAACGCGTGGCGTATGCCTGCCTGTCACCGCGTACGCACGTAAGTGCGCTTGGTGAGTTCGGCCGCGCGCTCGACTACGAGGTCGTCGCCTTCCACGCCGTCGACGGCGCGGGACGGCCCGTCTACCACACCAACGTCTTGTTGTCGGTCGGCGCTCGTTTCGCGGCGCTCTGCACGGGCGCGATCCGCGATCGTGACGAGCGTCGCCTGGTGTGCTCGCGTCTCGAGCAGTCGGGACACGAGCTCATCGAGCTCGGCACCGACGAGCTCGAGAGCTTCGCGGGCAACCTGCTCGAGCTTACGGGCGACGGCAACGTGATCGCGCTCTCCGCCGCCGCGCTCGCGGCGTTCGCGGCGCCGACGCGGCGCGCGCTCGAGCGGCATGGACGGCTAGTCGCGGTGGACGTCGCGACGATCGAACGGGTCGGCGGCGGCAGCGTGCGGTGCATGCTCGCCGAAGTGGCGCTGCCGCTTCAGTCGACCGCCTGACGAAACACGCCGCCCCAGATCTGCTCGTAGTTGAGCTTGCCCGTGTGAACGAGACGCGCGTCGAGATTCGTGCGGCCGTAGCCCGTGACCTCGTAGAGCATCTCGAAGGCCGGCGGACGAACACCGCCCGTGTCGGGCCGGCTCTGCTCCATGCTCGCGATGTACATGGGGTCGGCGAGCGCATGCGCGGCCTGCATGAGCCCGGCGTCACGCGTGCCGCTGACGATCACGAGCTGGTTGCCGCCGGGGCCGGGGAACGTAGCGATGAAGGCGTAGTCACGATAATTGTGGTCGATTTCGGGTCTCCCCGCCTCGCTCGTGTAGAGCTTGCCGGTCTCGATGTTGCGCAGCTCGTCGTACGTATACCCGATCGCCAAGCTCGACGACGCGAACACGAAGTCTTCGAGCTTATCGAGCGCGCTGATGTAGCCGAGATAGACGACGTGGCTCGACTTGAGATCCGCTTCGCTCATCTCCGACATCGAAACGACGCGCACCGGCTTGTCCGACGTATAGAGCACGCGCAGCACGTCGAGCAGTGCGAACGCAGTGCCCGTCGGCAGATAGGTGAGGTCGAGATCGAGATACCGGCTCACGAGGCTCGGATCGTTCATCATGAGATCGTCGAGCGCTTTACTGGAGCCCACGCCGAAGTCGCGCACGAGGCGTTCGACGTCACCGTGCGCATCGAGCTCGCCGAAAATGTAGTAGTCGCCGACGACGAGGAGGATCGGCAGGTCGTCGTCGAGCAAGCCCGCCCAGATCGGCGCCGCGGCGATGGCCTGCGCGGCCGACGGGGGTGGCGCGCCTCGCATCGCAACACCGATGCCGA
>DATFFV010000250.1:0-13014 GCA_035249885.1 Gammaproteobacteria bacterium
CGAAAGACATCTACGCGCGCGCGAGCGCGGTCGTCGGTTACGACATGACGGAGCTCGCCTTCCGCGATCCTCGTGACGAGCTCAACAAGACGCGCTTCACACAACCGGCATTGCTGACGCACGAAGTCGCTTGTCTCGAAGCGTTTCGCGGCCTCGTCGGCGAGCGCGCACGTCCGGCGCTCGGAGCAGGCCACAGTCTCGGCGAGTATTCGGCACTCGTGATGGCGGGCGGGCTCACGTTCGAGAACGCGCTCACGCTCGTGAGTCGCCGCGGCGCTCTCATGAGCGAGCTCGGGCGCGGCGGCATGGTGGCCACGACACTCGACTTACCGACCGCGAGCGCGCTCGCCGACAAGTACTTCTGCGGCATCGCCGCGCACAACACGCCCGACCAAGTCGTCGTCGCCGGCGAGTCGGCCGATCTCGACAAGCTTTCGGCGGAGCTCGAGGCGGAGAAGAAACGAGCCGTGCGCCTCAACACCGAAGGCGCGTTCCACACTTTTCTCATGGTCGCCGCCGCCCAGCAGTTCCGGCAGGTGCTCGAGGCGACCGAGTTCACCGGCGTCACGACCGATGTGGTGTCGAACTACACGGGCAAGCTGCATTCGAGCTCACCCGAGGCGATCCGCTCGCGGTTGTTTTTCCAGCTCTTCAACCCGGTGCAATGGGTAGCCTGCATGAACTTGGGCGTAGATGCCGGCATCGACACGGTCATCGAGTTCGGTGGCGGCATCGGCAAGGGCGATGGGCCCGAAGGCAAGCGGCCGAACCTCGAGGCGATCATCAAGAAATCCTTGAAAAGCCGCGAGCATCAAGCACAATACCTGCCCGCGATTAACGCGGCGACGATCCGCGCGACGGCCGCGCAACTTCTGGCGGGCTAGTCGTAGAACCGAGCAACGTGCGCGAGGCCGCAGGCCTTCGCGCCACGCAGAATTCACCAGAGGTGGAGCGTAATGGGTGCCTTGAAAGATCCCCACGGCGGGGCGTTGAAAAACCTGTATGTCGACGAAGCGAGCGTCAAGCAAGAAAAGGCGCGCGCGCGCGATTTGCCGTCGTGGGACTTGACCATGCGCCAGCTCTGCGACATCGAGATGCTGTTGAACGGCGCCTTTTCGCCGCTCGACGGTTTCTTGGGCGAGGCTGACTACAACCGCGTGTTGTCGGATATGCGGCTCACGAGCGGCGTGCTCTGGCCCATGCCGATCACGCTCGACGTGACGCCGGAGTTCGCGGAGAAGCTCAAGGTTGGCGACGCCATTGCGTTGCGCGATGGCGAGGGCGTGCTCACCGCCACGATGGAGATCTCGAGCATCTACCGGCCCGGTCGCGAGGCCGAGGCCAAGGCCGTGTTCGGCACGACGGACGCGAAGCACCCCGGCGTGAGCCACTTGAAGAGCCGCAGCAACGAGGTCTACCTGGGCGGCAAGCTGCGCGGAGTCGATGCACCTGGACATTACGATTTCAAGCACTTACGGGATACACCGAAAGAACTTCGTGATCGGTTCAACAAGCTCGGCTGGCGCCGCATCGTGGCTTTCCAGACGCGGAATCCGATGCATAGGGCGCACCAGGAGCTCACGTTCCGTGCTGCCAAGGACGTCGAAGCGAACCTGCTCATCCAGCCCGTCGTCGGCATGACGAAGCCCGGCGACGTGGACCATTTCACGCGCGTGCGGTGTTACGAGCATCTGCTCAAGGCCTATCCGGAGCAAACGACGGCGCTCTCGTTGCTGCCGCTCGCGATGCGCATGGGCGGACCGCGCGAAGCCGTGTGGCACGCGATCATCCGCAAGAACTACGGCTGCTCGCATTTCATCGTCGGCCGCGACCACGCGGGCCCCGGCAACGACAGCAACGGCAAGCCGTTCTACGGCCCTTACGACGCGCAGCGTCTCATGCAGCAGTTCGAGAACGAGCTCGACATCGCCATGGTGCCTTTCAAGAACATGGTCTACGTCGAGGACAAGGCGCAGTACTTCCCCGAGGACGAGGTGGAGAAGGGCGCGCGCACGCTCGACATCTCGGGCACGGAGCTGCGTCGCCGCCTCCAGGAAGGCGCGGACATTCCCGAGTGGTTCTCGTTCCCGACCGTCGTCGCCGAGCTGCGTCGCACGCATCCACCGCGCCACAAGCAGGGCTTCACGGTGTTCTTCACAGGCCTATCGGGATCGGGCAAATCGACCGTTGCGAATGCGCTCATGGTCAAGCTCATGGAGATGGGCGGGCGGCCCGTGACGCTGCTCGACGGCGATCTCGTGCGCAAGCACCTGTCGAGCGAGCTCGGCTTCTCGAAGGAGCATCGCGATCTCAACATCCAACGTATCGGCTACGTCGCGAGCGAGATCACGAAGAACGGCGGCATCGCGATCTGTGCGCCGATTGCGCCCTATGCGGCGACGCGCAAAATCGTGCGCGAGTTGGTCGAGCCGCTCGGCGGCTTCATCGAGATTCACGTGGCCACGCCGCTCGAGGTCTGCGAGCAGCGCGATCGCAAGGGGCTTTACGCGAAGGCGCGCGCGGGCATCCTGAAGCAGTTCACGGGCATCAGCGATCCCTACGAGGTGCCCGAGAACCCCGAGATGCGTCTCGACACGGTGGAGCTCACGCCCGACATGTCGGCACACCGCATCATCGTCAAGCTCGAGAGCTTGGGCTTCATCCGTTAGCAACGCAGATTCTCACCGCGCGCGGTGAGAATCGGCCGGGTCGCGGTGAGGTTAGAAGCGGAAGACGAAGCCGAGCGACACGTAGGGCACGAGGTCGACGTCGGCATCGAGTGAGCTTTGCAGCTCCGCCTCTTCGTCGTTGATGTCCTGCTCGAATTGCGGATCGCCGAGCAGCGTCCCGTTGCCCGTCAACGTGACGACCGGGTCCCCTTGATCGAGCATGCCGATATCGAACGACATGCCGAAGATTCTCTTGTCGCGCGACCAGTCCCAGCCTACGCCGAGGAACGGGGCCGTATCGTCGAACCCGACGGAACCGTTGAGCGTACCGATCTCCGACGGTGTGTAAGTCGTACCGCCGACGTTTTGGTTGCTCGTCGGGCGGGCGACCGCGCGCAGCCCGTTATCGTTCTTGAGAAAACCGGCGCTCAGGCGCAAAGCCGTCTTGAGCGGATGAAAGTCTACCCCGACCGCTACCGAGTCCCAGACCACGTCGAACTCGTAGTCGATGCCCGAGCGCTCGTCGTCGAAGCCGAGCTGAGCCCCATAGATGGCGCCGCGAAACGCAACGCGATCGTTGAGCTCATACGTGTACTCGGGCCCGATACCGAGCGCGCCGACGCGCACGGCGAGCGCGTGACCTTCTGCGAGCACTTCGACGGCTGGCAGCAAAGCCAGGATAAAAACGGCCGCGCGCATCATGATGCCCTACTCCACGAGCGATGGCTGGCCCTCAGGGTACTCCACCGGCCGCGGAGCGCCCGAACTGGCGTCACACTCCGGCGCTCAGGCTTGCGGGAGGTAGCTCTGGAAGAACGGGTTCAAGAGCCGATCGTACGGGTCGAGCTCGCGGCGAACCTTATTGAAGAAGGCGAGGCGCGTGCCAAAGCGTTGCGCCACGACCTCGGGCGACGCGTTGCGCGTCTGGTTGAAGAACGGCACGCCGTGATTGCGACCAGCGAATTCGGCGAAGTCGAGCACGAAGTCCTCCCAACCCTGCTCCTGCGTCGACAACGGGCTCAACGTGAACATCGGGCTGTCGAACGACGGCGACAGCAGCGCGCTGCGGTCGCGGTTGAGCCTGAAGCCGACCGTCGGCATGTCGCAACGAAAACCGGTACGCGCGTAGTACTCCTTGCAGAACAGCTTGTAAGCGAGCACGACGTTGGAGAACTCGCCGGCCGGGAATGCCCAGGTCGTGTAGGTGAAGCGGCTCTTGCTGCCGAGCATGCGATAGCGACCGCTCTGCTCGACCGAGTTGCTGCCGCTGCGCACGAGCGCATTGTTGACGAGCCTCTGTGCCACTTCGCTCAAGCTGTCGATGAGCGGATAGCGCAGCTGCCGAATCGGCACGACCATGCCGAGCGAGCGCACGGCCTCGGGCAGCGCCGAGTAGACGGCCCAGTCCTTGAGCCGCCAGGCGAACTTGCGGCCGGGCTCGGCCTCCGCGGCGGGGCGGCGCAGCTCGAGGTAGATGCGGTCGCGAAACGGCAGCAGATAGAGCTTCACGCCGGCCGTCGCGCCGACGAGCTTCGGGCCGAGCTTGCCGAAATCCTGAAACGACACTCTTGCGGTTTGCACTGCGAAGCCTTGCACGGGACGGACGCGCAGCGTCACCTCGTAGACGATGCCGAGCAAGCCGTAGCTCAAGCGCATCAACGCGAGCAGGCTCTTGGTTTTCTCGCCCACGACGAACTTCTTGCCATTCGGCGACAGCACTTTGAGCTGAGTAACGTGCGAGGCGAACTGCCCGACGTCGCCGGCCATCGAGGCCTCGAGGCCGGCCGCGCACACCGCGCCGCCGACGGTGCGGTTGGCGAGATCGAACCCGCCGACGAGCTCGAGGCCTTCCTCGCTCAATACCTCGGCGAGATCGGGGAGTGAGATGCCGGGTTGGACCGTGACCGTGTCGCGCTCGATCTTGAGCACGCGGTTCATCGTCGAAAGGTCCATCTGCGTGCCGCCCGATGCCGTCACGCAGCGCGTCGTCGCGCTGCCCGAGCCAATGGGGCGTAGGGGGTTCGGATAGCGTTTCGAGTCCATCAGCACTTGTTGGATCTCGGTCGGTGTCGAGACTTGGATCGTCGTAGCAGGGCCGACGAATGCGGGGGGCGGGGGTGCGATGCGCCTGCGCGCGACGGCGTTGTTCATGAGCGGACACTCTCCCTAACTGCTTGCCGCCGGTCGACGACAATGGGAGTGCCGCGAGTGCTCGTGCTCGTGCTCGGCCGGCGACTCCGCTGTCGTAGGATCTCGCGACCCCTTAGACCGGAAGCTTTGTGTCCCCGGCTTTCGCCGGGTTTACCTTTTTCAGCGTCGCGACTATGGACCCGTTGCCGCTTCGGTTGCAAGCGACTGACGCGCAATGTCGATCGTCCGAAAGGAGGTGGTCGTGGCCTCCAAAGCGTTATGTCAATCGGCAGTCCGGAGCGTCTCGTCGAGGAAGCGATAGATCTTGCGGCGCGACACGTTGAGGCCGAGCGGCGTCAACGAATAGAACGCACTGCGGTGGCGATAAAGAAAGGTGACGCGCCGCGGGTGACCCGTGATTTCCCACAGCGCCGCGCGCGAGGATTCCGGCATGCAGTCGTCGAACATCGCGTCGATCATGAGGATTCGAGCGGGTGCGTAGCGGCCCGCAAAGCGAACGGGATCCGCGGGGGCGAATAACGTTTCGAAGAATTCGTGGTAGCGATCGATGGTCCAGCCGAAGCTGCGCAGCACATGGTTGCGCACCTCGCCCGCGCGGTTACCGCAGATCGTGAATACGTCGGCGAAGTTCGCGGCGCCCATCATGAGGACCCCACCCGAGATGCGCGGCTCGTTGGCGAGCAGGGTCGCCGTCACCAGCGCGCTCATGCTGAAGCCGACGAACGCGATTCGCGACGCGTCGATCTCGGGCTGCGCGGCGGCCCAGTCGACGAGCCGCCGCATGTCGACGACGGCCGTGCGGTACCGCTCGACGCTGTCGTGCGCCATCGCGACGAAACCCTCTTCGGTGGGCACGGAGCGCAGCGCGGCCCAGGGGAAGACCGGCGCGTCGCCGTAGATCCAGATGACGTGCGCATCGCGTGTCCGCCGCGCATAGCCCTGCGAGATCTTGGCCGGTGGATAGCTGCTCGTGCCCCAGATGGGCATGACGACGACGAGCGGTTTGCGGCCTGCGTCCTGCGAGCGGAAGTACTGACCTTCGACGATGTTCTCGGGATGACCGTTGCGGCCGCTCGAACGGAACTTGAACCGCACGATGTCGTGGCTGGCCGTGCGGTCGAAGGGCTCGGAGAGCTCGACGGGGTGGCGCTCGAAAACGTCGAACGGTGCGAGGGCCGGTTGTGGCGCGTACTGAAATCCGGGCGGCGGCTCGAAGTCGCGCTGCACGTGCAGCGCGCAGCCGGAACAGGCGAGCGGCACCGTGGCGGCGATCAGCGTCACGAGGCGCACGCGTGGACCCGCGTTACTCGTACCGCAGTGCTTCGATGGGATCCAGCCGCGCGGCCCGGCGCGCCGGCCAGATACCGAAGAACAGCCCGACGCCGACGCTGAACGCCGACGCGAGCCCGACAGACTCGGGTGAGATGAATACCTCCCAGCCCGCGAGGCGCGACAGCGTCCGCGCGGCAACCGTGCCGAGCAGGATCCCCAGTCCGCCGCCGAGCAAGCACAGCGTCACGGACTCGACGAGGAACTGGAGCAGAATGCTGAAGCGCGTGGCGCCGAGCGCCATGCGGATACCGATCTCGCGAGTGCGCTCCGTAACGCTCACCAGCATGATGTTCATGATGCCGATGCCGCCGACGAGGAGGCTCACGCCGGCGATGCTCGCGAGCAGCATCGTGAAAGTCTCCTGCGCCTCCTGTTGAGTATCGAGGAACTCGCGCCGGTCGACGATGGAGAAGTCGTTGGCCGCGCCCGGCACGAGTTTGTGCTCGCGCCGCAGCACGCGCTCGATGTCCACCATCGCGCGCTCCATCGAGGCATCTTCCGCGACACGCACGCTGATGTTCTCGATTTGCTCGCGGCCGAAGACGCGTTGCACCGCGGTGCGCAGTGGAATCAGCGCCCCGAAGTCGGGGCTCTGATTGCCGAACCCGCCGCCGACGCTCTCGAGCACGCCCAAAACCTCGAACGGCTGGCCGTTGAGGGACAGCGTGCGGCCAATGAGGGTGGCAGGATCGGCTTCGAGCCGTTCCGGAATGTCCGCGCCGAGGACGACGACACGCTTGCGCAGCTCGTCCTCGCTTGGATCGAAGAAACGGCCGTGAGCGAGAGGGTAATTGAACACTTCGGCGTACTGGGCCGTCGTGCCGATGAGGCGCGTGTTCGTGTTCAAGTTGTCGAGCTTGAGCTGGCCGCGGTTTTGCGTCTCGGGAACGACGGCATCGAGATAGCGGCTATCCGCGACGAGCGCGTCGACATCGTCGATGAACAGCGTCTGGCGGTCGCGCGACACGCCGCCCGAGAAGAACTGCGCCGCGTTGATCGTGAGAATGTTCGCGCCGAGCGCCGCGATCTGCTCGTCGATGTTTTTCTGCGCGCCGGCCCCGGCAGCCAACATCGTGATGACGGCGCCGACGCCGATGATGATGCCGAGCATCGTCAACGTCGCGCGAAAGAGGTTCGCGCGAATGGACTGGAGCGCAACGATGACGATTTCGCCAAACAGCATGATGGAAGCGGGATCGCCCGACGATGGCGCCTAACCCTAGGGAGCCGCGTGGGCTCGGTCAAGCCTCGACGCACTCAATTTTTCTCCAGGGTAAGCTTCTCGACACTGTCGGAGCGGCCCGCGTACTATTCCCTCCGTGACTGCGCAGGTCGGCGAATCCAAGTGGTGGCGGGTGTTACGAGGTGCGTGGCGCAACGTGTTTGCGCTCGCGACCGGTAGCTTGCTCGCGCTGTTGCCGTTGGCCTCGGCCGGGCCCGTGAGCAGTGCCGTCGCGCTCATGCCGTATGTCCCGCAGTACCCGCATCAAGCGCACAGTTACCAGCTCGCGCTGACTCGCCTGCCCGACGACGAGACGGCACGTGCCTGGGTCGAGGCGGCCGACGGCGCCTTGCTCGCTCCGCAGCCCGCACGATTGCCGTTGTCCGCGGCGGGCGAGCTCGCGGCGACGCAGCCCGCTGTCGGCTACGGGTTCGGCCTGCCCGCGGGCCGCCGCTTGACCGTGTCGGTCAAGCAAGTGGGGCAGGAACGAGCCGAGCTTTTCGTCGATCTGTTCAGAGCGACGGGTCAGCGCCGCGACCGGCTCATCGGTTCACTACCGCGCGGCGAGCCCGAACCGTTCTCGATCGACTTACTCGAGGCCGGCGACTACGTGCTGCGCATCCAGCCGCCGCTCGGAGCGAGCGCGGCCTATTCGGTCGACGTATCCGCCGCTGCATTGCTCGCGTTCCCCGTCGCCGGCGTCGACGGACGCGCGATCTGGAGCGGCTTCGGTGCCGAGCGCGACGGCGGCCGCCGCGCTCATCGCGGCGTCGACATCTTCGCGGCGCGCGGCACGGCTGCGCTCGCGGCGACCGATGGTTGGGTCACGCGCGTCGAGACCACCCAGCGCGGCGGCAACGTGGTGTGGATGCAACCTCTGTTTGGCAACATGCGCGTGTACTACGCGCATCTCGACGAGCAATGGGTGGAGCCCGGTGAGTTCGTCCTGGCCGGCCAGCCGCTCGGCGCCATCGGCAACACGGGTAACGCCCGCACGACGCCGCCGCACCTGCATTTCGGCGTCTATGTGCGCCAACCCGGCGTCCGCGGCGGCGCCCGCGACCCCGCGGAATTCCTGCGCTAAATCGCGAACTGCGTTCGTTGCGAGCGCGGCCGCGCTCCGCTAGGCTCGACGCATGAGCTTGCGCGACCAGGTCGATCGGCTGCTGCCGGGCTGGAGGCAGTGGTACCCGAGCTTGTTCGATGCCGCCGCGGACTTGGGGCTCATCCGCGCCCGCGTCTGTCCGCCCGGTAGCTTGCTGCTGAGCCGGCGCCATGCCGATGTACGGCGCGCGGCCGAAGAAGCGCACCGCGAGCGATGGGGAGGCGGTCCGCCCGAGGATCCCCCGGGCCGCGACTGAAACGCCGTCAGCGCCGCAAGTGCGCGTCGAGGAACGCCGCGACGTGCTCCACGTTGGCCGGCGAGTAGAACGCGTCGCCGCCGTGCGCGGCCCCGTGCACCACGATGAACCTGGCGTCGAGGCCCTGTTGCTCGTAGGCGCCTTGCAGCTCGTGCGACTGATTGATCGGCATCTGCGGATCCTGATCGCCGTGCAGCATGAACAGCGGCGGGTCGGTGCGGTCGACATGGAGCACGGGGCTCGCGAGCTTGGCGGCCGACTCGTTTTCCTTCGGTAGCGCTCCCAGCAGCCGTTTGAGCGCCGGCTCGCGGATACCCAGGCCGAACGGCGTCGATTGCTGGAGGATCGTCGTCAGGTTCGACGCACCGAAATACGAGACGATGGCTTGCACGGCCGAGGACTCGCTCGGGTGCGCTCCGAGCGTCCCTTCGAGCTCCGCGTTGCCGTTGGTCGTCCCGACCAGGGCCGCGAGGTGGGCGCCTGACGACGCGCCGAGGATGCCGATGCGGCTCGCGTCGTAACCGTAGCGGCTCGCGTTCGCGCGCAGGAAGCGGATCGCCGCCTTGATCTCGTGCACTTGGCCAGGGAACGGCGCCTTCGACGCGGGGCGGAAGTCGAGGCTCGCGACGACATAGCCGCGCTCGACGATCGCCGCGAGCGGCATCTGCGCCTTCGAGCCGGCTTCCCAACCCCCGCCATGGACATAGACGAGTAGTGGCGCCCCGGCCGCGGCCGATGGCTTGTGTAGGTCGAGCCGCAACGGTTCGCCCGCGACGACCGCATACTCGATGTCCGCTTCGATGATGGGCGCCGCGGCGGCCGCCGACGCCGAGGCGGTCAAAGCAACGACCAAAGCGATGCGCGTGAGCTCATGACGCATGACGAAATCCCCCCGAACAATGGCCCGAAACTATACGCCTCGGTGGCCGCGGAGGTCAGTCGCGAGACGCGGGGTATGCACAGCGTCCCGCCGCTCGTCGCCGCGTGTGCTACAGCCGCTTAAGGTTGGCGCGGTCTTCTCGCTCCGTATCGCGCAGAATCTTTCATCTGGCTGATAACGCTAAAGAAAGCCGATTTTTGACGCTTTTTTGACCAAACCCGGCGTCGTGGTTGGGCGACAAGGCGTCAGGCCTTTCTTAAGTCTTTTTCCACAGTGTTATCCACAAATTCTGTGAACATCTAAGGGCCGCGGCGGGTTCCGCAATTTCGCTGTGTAGAATACGGCCTCCTGAAAGCAGGGCGCGGGCTTTGGGCCCGGGCCGACTCTCGATGCCACAAATGATCATTGCCAACCGGCTACGCGACGGTGCCGTCGTATTTCTGGCTCCCGGCGAGGGCTGGGAACTCGCGATTGCCGCTGGTACCGTGATCGAGAGCGGGGAGGAGGCCACGCGGCTCTTCGCCGTGGCCAAACGCCACGAGAGCGAATGCCGGGTCATCGACCCGACGCTCATCGACGTGGAGATCAAGGACGGCACGCCGCGCCCGACGGCCATTCGCGAAGCGATCCGCGCGTTCGGGCCGACCGTTCGCACCGATCTCACCGAAGTGTGAGCCGCGCGCGACGGGATAGGACTTAGGAGCTCATCATGTACCGCTACGATGAATTCGACGAACGCTTCGTCCACGAGCGCGTCGCGCAGTTTCGGCGCCAGGTAAAGCGCCGTATCGGGGGCGAGCTCACGGAGGACCAGTTCCGCCCGCTGCGCCTCATGAACGGGCTGTATCTTCAGTTGCACGCCTACATGCTGCGCATCAACGTTCCGTACGGCACGTTGTCGTCGAAGCAGATGCGCAAGTTCGCCTTCATCGCGCGCAACTACGACAAGAACTTCGGGCACTTCACGACACGGCAGAACATCCAGTACAACTGGATCAAGCTCGAGGAGACCCCCGACATCCTGCAGCACCTGGCCGATGTCGAGGTCACGGGCATCCAGTCCTCGGGCAACTGCGTCCGCAACATCACCGCGGACCAGTACGCTGGCCGGGCTTTGGACGAGCTCGCCGATCCGCGCGTCTACTGCGAGTTGTTGCGCCAGTATTCGTTCCTGCACCCCGAGTTTTCGTACTTGCCGCGCAAGTTCAAGATCGCCGTGACGGGCTCGCCGAACGATCGCGCGGCCGTGGCCGTGCACGACATCGGCATGCGCATGCACAAGAACGAGCAGGGCGAGCTCGGCTTCGAGGTGCTCGTCGGCGGCGGTTTGGGCCGCACGCCCTACATCGGCCAGACGATCCGCAAATGGCTCGCGCCGGAGCACCTGCTCTCGTACGTCGAGGCCATCCTGCGCGTCTACAACATGCAGGGCCGGCGCGACAACATCAACAAGGCGCGCATCAAGATCATCGTCAACCAGATGGGCATCGACAAATTTCGCGAGCTCGTCGACAAGGAATGGGAGCTCACGAAGGACGGAGCGCTCAAGGTCCCCGACGAGGAGGTCGCACGCATCAACGCCTACTTCGCGCCGCCGCAATACGAGACGCTCGCCGACGAGACTGCATCGCTTGCGAAGCTGCGCGCCGGCGACAAGGTGTTCGACCGCTGGATGCGCGGCAACGTCATCGAGCACAAGGTGCCGGGCTACGCCATCGTCAACGTGTCGCTCAAGGCCGCGGGCAAAGCTCCCGGCGACATCACGGCCGATCAGATGGATGCGGTTGCCGATCTCGCCGATCGCTACAGCATGGGCGAGATCCGCGTGAGCCACCGGCAGAACCTCGTGCTCGTCGACGTCAAACAAGCCGAAATCCATGAGCTCTATCGTGCGCTCGTGGCGCTCGAGCTCGCGACGCCGAACTTGGGCCTCTTGACCGACATCATCTGCTGCCCGGGCCTCGATTTTTGCGGGCTCGCGAATGCGCGCTCGATCCCGATCGCGCAGGACATCAGCCGCGCGTTCACGGATTTGGACGAGCTGCAGAAGATCGGACAGTTCACGATCAACATCTCGGGCTGCATGAACGCCTGCGGCCACCATCACGTGGGTCACATCGGCATCCTCGGGGTCGACAAGCGCAACGAGGAGTTCTTCCAGCTCACGCTCGGCGGTTCCTCGGACCAGCACGCTTCGCTCGGCGACCGGCTGGGCCCGGGGCTGCCGCAAGCGGAGGTGCCGACGGCGATTCGCAAGATCGTCGACAAGTATCTCGTCGTTCGGGAGCACGGCGAGCGTTTCCTCGACACGTACCGCCGCGTGGGGTTAGAGCCGTTCAAGAGCGCCGTTTACGGTGCTGAGAGCCAGGCGGCCTGATGGCGCTCATCAAGAACGGTGAGCTCGTCGAGAGCCCGTTCGTCGATGTGAGTGGAGCGAGCGAGATCCCGGTGGCGGGCTCGGTCATCGTGAGCCTCGAGCAGTGGCAAGCGCAGCGTACGGCGCTGCTCGCGCGCGGCACACCGCTCGGGATTCGCCTGCGCAGCGATCAGTCGCCCGAGCTCGTGGCGGCCGAGCTGCCGCACTTCGCGCTCGTGGCGCTCGAGTTCCCGAAGTTTCGCGACGGCCGCGCCTATTCTTACGCGCGCTTGCTGCGCGAGCGCTACGGCTTCAAGGGCGAGCTCCGCGCCGTCGGCGACGTGCTGCTCGAGCAGTTGCTCTTCATGCTGCGCACCGGGTTCGACGCGTTCGAGCTCACGAGTGACGATCCGTTGCGCGATTATCGGATCGCACTCGCGGACTTCTCGGTCTGGTATCAGCCGGCGGCCGACGGGCGACCGACCGCGATGCAGCTACGGCACCGCAAGGGTTAACGCGCGCCGAGCAGCTCGCAAAGGCTCGTGACGAGCGGCTTCATCGAATAGCTCTCGACGGGCATCGTGTCGACGCGCACGCCCGCCGCCGCGAGCTCCGCGCTCACGACGGGCCCGACGGCCGCGACTCGGGCCCGTCCGAGGCCGGCACGCAGCTCGCGCTCGAGGTGTCTCTTGGTCGCGAGCTCGAGCAGCCGTTGCACCTGCGCCTTGCTCGTGAACGCGATCGCGTCGACGCGGCCGGCTGCAAGCTCGCCGATTAGACCGGCGACGCGGTCGTCGTCGCTCGCGGAGGCGTAAACATACGGCGCGACGCAGTCGACTGCGACTCCCCGCTGCTCGAAGTGTTCGATGAGCTGCCGATCCTGATCGTCGCTGTAGAGCTGAACCGCGACGCGCCGTAGCGGCGCCTCGATGGCCTTGGCGGTCTCGATCATCCCGGCCGTCGTGGGCTCTGCCGCAACGTGCTCCGGCTCGAGCTCGAGGGCCTTCAACGCGCGTTTGGGCTTCGGCCCGCGTGTCAGCTTC
>DATFFV010000251.1:0-7167 GCA_035249885.1 Gammaproteobacteria bacterium
AAGAACCGCCGGTACACGCAGCGCGAGCCAACCGCTGTGTTTGACCCATCGGGTGCCGACACCTTGAACCTCGGGCCGATACGGGCCCGGTGAATCCCAGTGGCGTGGCAGGCGATCGAGAGACGCGATCGCGGCATCGGGAATCTCGAATTCGATCCACCAGTAGTCGAGTGGCGGGCGGTCTACGCGCAATCGCACGAACGCTTGCAACACGGCAAGCTCGAGCGAGCTCGCCGAGTACGCGACGGCCACGCCAACCGGGTTCCAGCGCCCGCCGTAGCGACTGGCACCGATGCCTGCGAGCGCTCTTCGTCGATGCTGCGCCGAAGTCAGACACCATACGCGCATGGCCGTACTTAGCTGAAGTCGCCGTATTCGATGCGGCCAAGCTCCTGTTCGACCGCCTGGGTGCCCGCGTCGGTCGCGACCAGATCGAGCGGCGAGTGATATTCGAAGAACGGCTGCGGTTTCTTGAACCAAGCGAGCGCGCTGTCTTCGGCCGCAAAGACCTCGAAGGCCCGCTGGAGAATTCGCGCCACGCGATACAGCCGGTCGCTTTCGTCGCTCGAAAGCACGCCTTGCTGCCGCCGCCGCTGCGCCGTGCGACCGGTGATGCCGAGCACCGCGAGCAATGCTCCCGGCGCGACGTCGAGTCGTTCGGCGAGGTGATCTACCGCGGCGATTCGGAATGGGCTGGCACCGAGGCTGCTCGATGCCGCCGGGCTCGTCCGTCCGCGACCGTATAGCGCACGCTCCTCGCTAACGCGATCGCCGCGAGGCTTGGCACGCAAGCGCGTGCCGCGCGGCGCTCCTCGACGGCGATTCTTGTGCGTCATCGCTTGCTCGCCGCCCAGCAATTCGATGATCTCGTGCTTCAGCCCGGTGTTCATGCCGCCGTCCTCGCCGTTTCTGTCCCTGCCTCGCGACGGCCGTGAAGCCTGCTCGGCGGAACCGGCGAGTCCGAAGACTCGTTCCCGCTGACGGACGCCAACACCTTGGCGCGAGCGAGGATGTTCCGGGCCGCGTTCACGTCCCGGTCGTGCGGCTCACCACAGCCGCTACACGTCCACGCTCTCACAGCGAGCTGTCTTAGACCCTGCGGCCCGCTGAGCGAACCGCATTGCGAACAGACTCGCGAGGTGTTCCGCTCGCTGACGACTTCGACAGACCTGCCGGCGTGCTCGCCTTTGTACTGCAACATCTGCCTGAGCATTCCCCACCCGCTGTCGAGCACGGACTTCGCCAGCCGCGTCCTCGCAAGCTTCGGCGCGCTCACGTCGCCAACGACGATGTTCTGATACTGGTCAACGATCCGGCGACTGAACTTGTGCAGAGCATCCCGCCGCCGGTTGGCTGCCCTGCGGTGCAACCGCTTCGCTTGGCGCTGGTGGCCGCGGCGCTGCGCGTGCGCAAGCCGCTGCTCGGCGTCGCGGTAAAACCGCGCAGCCTCTAACGTTTCCCCGTCGCTCGTGGTCGCGACCGACGCAAGCCCAAGGTCGATGCCCACCGCCTCGCGAGGCGCAGCGCATCGCGAGACCGCTCGCTCGACCGGCAGGCACAGCCCCCAGTCGCCGACCGCGTCCTGTGCGAAGCACCCCTGCTTCCATTGCACGCCGTCCAAGCGCTCGGCCTCGAACACGCGGAACGTCTTGCCCGCGAAGCGCAGTTGCCTGCCTTTGCGCTTCACGTTCGCCGCCTTGAACGGCACCCACCCCAGCGAACGCCTCGCGCCTCGGCTCACGCGCCAACGCAGCTTCTGCTTCCGGGCCGCATTGCGCTTCGCCGCGTACTCCGTGCAGACGCGCTGAATCGTGTCGGCGCCGATCCGTTTCATGTACTGCGTGCTGCCCGCGGTCTCGTTACAGAGATCGAAGCCCGAGAGCCAGCGCCCGAGGTTGCCGAGCACCGTCGCGGCGCGCTCGTTGCAGAAGTTCCACGTTTGGTTGACTTCGACCGCCGCAGCGTTCAGCCACGCGTGGGACTCGGGCCGGACCTTGAGCCGCAGAGTCAGCGTGACCGATGCGGCATGAGCTCGACTCGTCATTTTTGCGCTGGCGCTCCCGTTCCGCTTCACTTCACAGCTCGCTGGCGGGTCGCAACGTCCTGCTGCTTCGATGGTTTGGCCATGTTGTCGCTATTTTGCGCCATGTTGGCGGCATCGTAACAACTAGGGGCGAGTCGTACAACTGAAGAAGACGTGTAGCCATCCTCGCCGTTATCGACAGACCCGGCGTGGGCCGACGTGCTCGGCCGAACCGTGTCGCGCTCGCGGCCGCGCTGACGAGGGCGCCGCGGCGGCGCCTCAGCCGCGGCCGAGGAACTCCGCGCGCTGGTCCTCGAGGAACGGCCGATCGATCTGCTCGGCGAGCAGCTCGACGTCGCGGCGCGCGACACCGCAGCTCGAGAAGTGCTGCCGCCAGCCGGCGACGACGCTCGCGACGCGGCGTACCTGAGCGGTGGCTTGCGCATCACTGAGCCCGAAAAGCTGCGCCATCGACAACGCGTTCGCGATCGTCGAGTCGGCTTCCAGCTCGCCGACACGCATTTGTTGAAAGCCCAGCGCCTGCCCCGAGGGCAGCACGTCGTACGCGGGCGCGAGCTCGTACTGCTGTGCGTCGGTCACGAGCAGCGCGTGGTTCTTCTCGTGGTCGTCGGTGTTGTCGATGAGGATGTTGAAGACCATGCGGCGGAACAGCTCGCGCATATCGGCGACGTAGCGATCCGCCGCGGTCACGCCTTTGCGGCGCAGCAGCTGCGCGAGCTCGGGATAGCCGAAGCGCTCGTGGGCCGCGCGCAGCGCGACGTGCGCCGTGAGGCAGTGAATTCGGCGGCCGCGCGCTCGATCGAAACGCTTGACGGCGACGGCATGCCCGGCGGGCACGCGCACCGGCATGGTTTCGGCGACACGAATGCCGGCTTGCCGTGCCAGCGTCATGGCCGCGTGCTCGACGAGCGGTGCGTCGGTCGCGTCGCCGTCGCCGAACTTGACGACCCACTGCTCGGCGTCGATGTCGAGCAGCGCCTTCGGCCGTGCGCCGCCCATCGTGACTCCAGGCGCCAGCAATCGCCGCTCACTCTCGGGCACCGATTCCCCGTCCTCGAATTTGCGGATCAGCTCCAGGATGCGGCCCGCATCGCCGAGGGCCGGTAGCGGCCCCAAGCGCCGCGGCCGATACTCGTCAGCCGACGTCGAGACGCCGAGCGCGCCGAACCGGTCGTCGCCGGCAAAGTACAAGTACTCGAGCAGCGAGAGCCGCGGCGGTTTGTCGACGAAGCGAATGACGCGCTCGCCCCAACGGTCGGGTCGTGCGTCGTCGACGGCGCCGACGGCGGTTTCCTTGTCGACGGGCAGGAACTCCTCGGCGACGAGCGGCAGATCCTCGCTGAGCGGGAACCCATTTTCGAGCCACGCGTCGTCATACCGGAGCGAGACGCCGCGGGTCGTGCGAACGAGGTTGAGCTCGCCGACGAATACGGGCCGGGTCGGTTCGGTGAGCAACCAGAGATAAAGCTGGTCGGTGGGGCGATAGGCGGCGGCGCTCATTCGCTCAGCTCTTGCCGGGCTTCCGGTTGCCGCCGCGCGAACGGACGGTCCGGCGTTGTAAAGCCTTGCGGACATCGCTCTCGAGCGCGCCGCGATCTTCGCTCGGTGCGGCGAGCTCGGGGATCGCTGCCGCCCGGCCGATGAGCCAAAGCGCCGTGGCGTAGATGCCGACGCCGACGCCCGCGTCGCCCCGCTCGAGACGAATCAACGTGGGCAAGGAAACGCCGAGTCGTTTGGCCCAGCTCCGCTGCGACTCGCGGCGGCGCAGGCGTGCGATGGCGAGGTTTTCGCCGAGGCGCGCCAGCGCCTGCGTCACCGCAGGCGGGAGGGACTCGAGCGCTTTCGGGCTCTTCGGCATAACAAAGAGTTTATCATTTATGCCTAAATGGTCAACTCTATTTAATCTAACTGCCCTACACGGCCCTACTCGACGCGCGCGAACACCGCGTCCCAACGCATGTGCTGCTCATGGGAATCGCCGCGGCTGCCGGGGAACGTCTCCTGCAATACCTTGCAGGCGCCGATCTTCGCGACGTCGAGCAGCCGCCACCCCTGGGCGCGGTTGCCGGCCGCGGCGCCGTCCACGAGAAGCTGATACACGAGGAGCTTCATCGTTCCGTTCATCGCGCCGAAGTCGTGCGGCTCCGCGACGCGCAGCCGCGCGTCGTACTCGAGGCCGAGCAGCCGCTTGTGCGCGATCGCGAACCGCAGCTTCGCGGGCACTGGTGCGTCGTCGTCGATCTCGCTTGGCCCGCGCATCTGCCAAGCGTAACGCCTCAGCTATATTCGATGGCTGCGAATCGAACCGCCGAGAGCGCTTGCGATCCGCTCGAGGTCGTCGGCGTCGCTCGTCACGACGAGGTCCCCGCGCGTGAGCGCTCCGGCGACGACCACCGCGTCGACAATGTCGCGAGTACCGGAGCGTGCACAGACGATGCCCGCCGCACGCGCACGCGGCTCGTCGAGATCCTCGACGACGCAGCCGCGCAGAAGACGAGATAACGCGGCCTGAGGTCCGCCGCGCCAGGTCTGGGCAAGCACCGCCGCCGGCACAACGGGCCGCTCGCCGCGCAGCAGCGAGCGCGCGTGGAGGACCCACAACTCGCGTCGATGGGCCTGGGCGGCGAGCAAAGCGCGGCTGTCGTAGGTTGTCCCCATCAGCGCGCGGGCGCCGCCTTGCGAGCCGCATCGAGGACGGCGTCCGCTGCGGCGATCTCCTCGGCGGTGAACGCGCCGTGCTCGGCCTCCCATTCGGCTACCGCAGCCAGCCCGTCCTCCAGGGCGAGCGCGTTTTGCGCGGCACGATTCAGCCATGCCGACAGGCTCAAGCCATGGCGCTCGGCGCTCGCGGCGGCAGCCGCGGCCACGCGCTCGTCGAGGGCAACACTGAGCTTCTTGACTCCCATGGCGGACATGGTAGCACCACGTTCCTACCGGTCCCAACGAGTCCACGGGGCGCGCCTGTCTCGGGCAGCGTACGTCCCGCGGCTACTGGGCGCCGCAGATGAATCTGCTGCGATTGTCCAGATTAGGCGCGGGCCCTTGGCTTGCCCGGCTCAGTCTCGGAACGGGTTTCGCACGACTACGCCGTCGTAATCGCGGCCGTGATCGAGGTCTTCGCTCAGCAGCACGTCGCACGACAGCATGCGCGCGGCTTCGATGATCGCCGCGTCCCAATACGAGATCGCGTAGCGCGACTTTGCTGCGCTCGTGCGTGATGCGGTCGCCCTTCGTCGGACGAGTCGCCAGAACGTAGAACTCGTGCAACACCTGTGCCGAGAGCGCATCCTGCGCCTGCAAGATCTCGACTGCGACACGCACTTTGGCCTGCTCGTTCGCCGCCGTGCTCAACGAATACAACAGGACATTGGTGTCAACGAGCCGCATCGCGGTCGTGGACCTCGTCGCGGCTTAACCGATCGCCTGAGCGAAAAGCCTTGATGGCCTTGAGCGTCTCATCCTGGAGCCGTTTACGGCGATCGAATTCCGATTCGTCCTCCGCGAGCTTAATCAAGAACTCGCGGACCAAGGCGCTCAACGACGTATCGCTGGCCGCAGCTTTGACGCGGGCTTTCCGATAGACATCGTCGGGAAGCGAGACTGTTATGTTTCGCACAGATTCACAGTGTCACAGTATCGGACTGGGTCGCCAGCCCGCGCCGCGTAGCAGGTTCGCGCCAGGAAGACGGAGCCCAGCGCCAACGCCGGACTGCTGACAGCCGTGTGCAAGCGTGCACCGAAAAAGGGCAAGAAACACCTCGTGTGAGGGATTAGTTGAATGCAACGTGTTCGCATTTTCCTGCTGTGGCCCACCACCCCCAGGAAGCCCCTTTATTCATCCTTCGTTGTGGCGCCGAGGGCGCCATGAGTCACTCGTACCGCAGCGCGTCGGCCGGCTTCGCCCTCGCCGCACGCCACGATTGCAGCGCGATCGTGGCCAGAGCGGCCCCGGCCGCGGCGACGACCGCGAGCACGAAGTAGCCGAGATGGATGTCGGCCCGATAGGCGAACCCGGACAACCATTCCGCCATCACGTTCCCCGCGATGACGCACGCCGCGACCCCGGCGGCCCCGATCAGAAGCATCATGCGACCCGACAGCAGCAGGATGATCTCGGCGACCGAGGCGCCGAAGATCTTGCGGATGCCGATCTCCTTCGTGCGCTGCTCCGTCGTGAACGCCGAGAGCCCGAACAGACCCAAACACGCTACGAAGATGCACACAGCCGCGAACGTACCGATCATCGTCATCAGGCGTTCTTCGGACGCGTAGAGCCGGTCGAGCTCGTCGTCGAGGAACGAGAACTCGAACGGACGGCTCGGGTCGAGCTCCTCGAATCGCTCCTGGATGTACTGCAACGTGTCGCGCAGCCCTTCTTGCGCGACGTTAATGATCATGAGGCGCTCCGCGAGCGCGCGTGCTACCGGGCTCGCGTCGCTGAAGTCGTCCTCTCCGCGAAAGATGGCGAACGGTGTGACGCGATCGTGCAAGGACTGAAAATGAAAGTCCTCGACGACGCCGATCACGCGTCCCGAGTACTCGCCCCTCGGCGGACCGATCTGCTTGCCGAGCGGTTCGTCCCACCCCATCTCGCGCACCAATGCCGCGTTGACGATGACGGGTCTATCGGCTTCTGTGCCCGACGTTCCGGAAAAATCCCGGCCTTCGAGGAGCTGCAAGCCCAGCACGGAGACGAAGTCGGCGCCGACCATGCCCATGTCGTTGTACTGGAGCTCGCGCCTGCCGCCGTCGTTGGCCTCGAGTCCGTTGTTCGTAGTCCTTATGACGCCTCTGCCCATGATCGTCTGGCTCGTCGTCACGCCGAGCACGCCCGCGTGCTTTTCGAGCTCGGTGGCAATCAGCTGGTGCCGCTCGATCAGGTCGGCCCCACGCAGCGGCACGAGAATGCGGTTCTCGGCGTCAAATCCGAGCGCTCGATCCGCGATGTACCGCATCTGCGCCAGCATCACGAGCGTCGACGCAATCACACCGACCGAGATCATGAACTGCACGAACACAAGAGCCTCTCGCAGACGCAAGCCCCTCGCTCCCTGATAGCGCGTCGAGAACGCCGACAGCGGCACGAATGCGGAGAGATACAGCGCCGGGTACAGCCCGGCCGC
>DATFFV010000252.1:0-3245 GCA_035249885.1 Gammaproteobacteria bacterium
ACTTGCAGGCGAAGACGACCGCCATGGATGGCGGGAGGCCCGGAAATGCAGGACGCGATTTCCGGCCGACCGCCATGGATGGCGGGAGGCCCGGAAATGCAGGAGCAGTTTGCGGCCGAGGCTCGCGCTGGCTGCTCAAGGCGCCAGGGCATTTGTTCGCGCTCGCGGGGCTGCTCGAGTGCTATCCCGACGCGCGCATCGTGCATACGCACCGAGACCCCATGCGCGTCATCGCCTCGATGGCGAGCCATGCGACGGTGCTGCGCAAAGCGTTTAGCGACGACGCAGACCCGCACGCGATTGCGATCGACTGGGCCGATCGTTGGGCACGCGCACTCGATCGCTTTCTCGCCGTGCGCGATCGCGCGCATGATGCGAAATTCCTCGACGTGGACTTCGGCGCCATCGAGAGCGACCCGCTCGGCACCGTCGAGCGCGTCTACGATTTTCTCGGCTGGCCGCTGACGGCGACCGCGCGCGCCCGCATGCAGGCGTTCCTCGTCGCCAACCCCAAGAATAGACACGGCGTCCATCGCTACACGCTGGAGCAGTTCGGCCTCTCGCGCGCCGCCGAAGCGGCACGCTTCCGCCGCTACTGCGAGCGCTTCGCCATCCCGATGCGCAGCGACGGCTGAGCTCTCTTGCAAACGAGGGACTACCTTCGCGCGCGCTTGTGGTATGTTTCGCCGGCACCCACAAAAACGCGGGTTTTCCCGCATTTTTTCCACCCACCGAGGAATCGAGAATGGCCAAAGCACCCACGAAGTCGGAAATCATGGCTCAGATCTGCAAGGACACGAAGCTGTCCCGCAAGGATGTTGGGAAGGTGTTCGACTCTTTGAACGGCGTCATCCGCCGCGCCTTGCGCGGAGGCGGTCTTTTCACATTGCCCGGGCTCCTCAAGATGAAGGTCGTGAAGAAGCCCGCCGTGCCCGAGCGTCAGGGCATCAACCCGTTTACCAAGCAACCGACCGTCTTCAAAGCGAAGCCGGCATCGAAGAAGGTTCGAATTTTGGCGCTCAAGGGCTTGAAGGGCCTCGTCAACTAGCAACGCTTTTCGTCGCGCTCGGCGGCGACTCGCTCGTCGCCGGGCGCGGCAGCCACTCGAGGCGCTCGCTTTTTGCTCCGGGCGGGCCGCACGGACGCAGCGCCAAAATCGAATGAGCGCGGCGACGCATCGATCGGGTAATCTCTACGCGAGTCCGCGCGGAAGTGAGCCCATCGATGATGCGAATCCTATCCCTCGTCGCCGCGACCGCCGCCATCACAGCCCACTTCGACATCGGCGCACAAGTCGTTGATCAAGATCACGGTCAGTACAGCCGCGCCGACGTCGAAGCCGGCCAGCGACTGTATGGCCCGCAGTGCCAGATCTGCCACGGCGCGACGGGCGATGGCGTACCCGGTATCGATCTCAAGCTCGGCCGCTTCCGCCGCTCGTCCTCGGACGAGGATCTCGCGCGCGTCATCACGGGCGGCGTGCCGGGGACCGGCATGCCCCCGTTCGCGCTGCGACCCGCCGAGCTCGTGGGCGTAATCGCATTCATCCGCGCCGGTTTCGACCCGGCTTCGGCGGCCGTGCGCGTCGGCGACGCCGCACGTGGCCGCGCACTGTTCGAGGGCAAGGCCGAGTGCGCGAGTTGTCACCGCGTGGCAGGGCGTGGGCCTAGGCTCGCGCCGGACCTGAGCGACATCGGAGCGATTCGCACGCTCGCGGCGTTGCAACGCGCATTGCTGACGCCGAACGAGTCGTTGCTGCCGATCCATCGTCCCGTGCGCGTCGTGATGCGCGACGGCCGCACGCTCACGGGCCGCCGTCTAAACGAAGACACGTATACCGTGCAACTCATTGATGATGGAGAGAACCTCCACTCCCTCGCAAAGGCCGAGCTCCGCGAGCTCAGCGTGACGGACGCGCCCCGTATGCCGTCCTACGCCGAGGTTCTCACGGCCGATGAGCTCGCCGACGTCATCGCCTATCTCGTCTCGCTCAAAGGGCTGTGACCATGAAGCGACGAACCGTAGCGCTGACCGCCCTGTCCGTCCTCGTGCTGGCCTGCGCCGCCGGCGAATCGGGCGCGCAGCAGGTGGCACCCGAGCAGCTCGTGGGCGCCGCGAGCGAGCCGCACAACTGGCTCACCTACTCCGGCGCCTATTCGAGCCAACGCTACACGACACTCCGGCAGATCACGCGCGACAACGTCCGCGACCTCGAGCAGCAATGGGTGCTCCAGGGTCAAGTGCTCGGGGCCTGGCAGTCGTCGCCGCTCGTCGTCGACGGCATCATGTACCTCACGCAGCGGCCGAACGACGTGCTCGCCCTCGACGCGAAGACGGGGCGCGTGTTCTGGCTATACCGATACAACAACTCCGCCGAGCAGCGCGTTTGCTGCGGCGCCAACAACCGTGGCCTCGCGATCCACGGCGGCACGTTGTTCATGGGCACGCTCGACGCGCACCTCGTCGCGATCGACGCCAAGAACGGCCAACCGCTGTGGAAAACCCAAGTGGCCGACTCGCGGCTCGCCTATTCGGTGACGATGGCGCCACTCGTCATCGGCGACCTCGTGCTCGTCGGCACGGGCGGCGGCGAGTACGGCATCCGCGGCTTTATTGCGGCCTACGACGTGCGCACGGGCCGAGAGGTCTGGAAGTTCTACACGATCCCGGCTCCCGGTGAGCCCGGCAGCGAGACCTGGGACGCGGACGATTGGGAGCACGGCGGCGCTTCGGTCTGGATCACGGGCTCGTACGACGCCGAGCTCGGGCTCACGTACTGGGGTATCGGCAACCCAGGGCCCGATTGGAACCCCGACCAGCGCCCCGGCGACAACCTCTATTCCGACTCCGTGGTCGCGCTCGACGCACGCACGGGCGCGCTCAAGTGGCATTTCCAGTTCACGCCGAACGACGCCTACGACTACGACGCCGTGCAGATTCCCGTGCTCGTCGACATGCAGTGGCAGGGCCGGCCGCGCAAGCTGATGCTGTGGGCTAACCGCAACGGTTTCTTCTACGTGCTCGACCGCGCAACCGGCGAGTTCCTGCAAGGCACGCCGTTCGTGAAGGTCAACTGGGCGAGCGGGCTCGACGCGAAGGGCCGGCCGATCCAGACGCCGCAGCCGCCGGGCGCGCCGACGTGGCCGGGCAACCAGGGCGGCACGAACTGGTACTCGCCGTCGTACAGCCCGCGCACCGGGCTGTACGAACTGGTACTCGCCGTCGTACAGCCCGCGCACCGGGCT
>DATFFV010000253.1:0-4254 GCA_035249885.1 Gammaproteobacteria bacterium
GCGACGCGCTTGATCTCACCGGGCGTGAGCCAATGAGCGCGCGGCAGGAATTTGTGGTTCTCGCCGTAGAGCTCGGCGGGCATGCAATACGGGCAGCGATAGTTGCAGCGGTCGATGACGGAGATGCGCAGGTCGCGCAACGGCCGGCCCAAGCGATCCTTGACCGCTCCTTGGTTCTGCCACTGCGCTACGCTGTGAGTCATGGTCGCCGCCCCGGCCTGCGGGGTCCGCGGCCGGCATGCCGAATTACTACCAGCTATAGTAACCTACGCGCCTGGAACCGACCGAGCCCAGGGCCCCTGGGGGGCCAGGCCGGTCATGACGAGGCCGGCCGAGGCCGCCCTGCCGCGGGTGAACTCGGCTCTGGACCGAGAAGACGAAGGAATAAAGGCCCAGCCTCGCAGTAGACGTAGTTACAGGCGGAGAGCTCACCATGAACAGAAGCCGTTTGGAGCCGTTGGGCGTTCCGGAATCGGACTACGGATTCGACGAGGCGGAAGCCGCGCGCCGCGAGCCGAGCGCGCTCGACCGCTGGCTCGCGAAGCAGATCACGAAGAGGCTCGGCGAGTCGCCCGTCAAGGTCGCGCTCTGGGACGAGCCCGACGCCGCGCCGCGCGACGGCATCGTGCGCATGCGCATTCTCGACCGCAAAGCCCTTTGGCAGATCATCGTCAACCCCGATCTGCACTTCGGCGATCTCTACAGCTCGGGGCGCCTCGAGGTCCGTGGCGAGCTGCTGACGCTGCTGCGCGAGGCCTATCGCTACACGGCCAAGCACACGGCCATCGGCCAGCTCGTGGCGCGCGGCCGCAAGCTCGCGCCCGACCTCTCGGACTCGAAACGCAACATCCATCATCACTACGACATCGGCAACCAGTTCTACGAGCTGTGGCTCGATCGCGAGGCGTTGCAGTACACCTGCGCTTACTTCGCCGACGCGGCCATGACGATCGAGCAGGCGCAGCAGGCGAAAATGCATCACGTCTGCCGCAAGCTCGAGCTCAAAGCCGGCGAGCGCGTCGTTGAAGCCGGCGGCGGCTGGGGCGGCTTCGCACTGTTCATGGCGAAGAACTACGGTGCTCGCGTGCGCAGCTTCAACATCTCGGAGGAGCAGATCGCGTACTCGCGCGCGTGGGCGAAGCGCCTCGGGCTCGACAGCCAGGTCGAGTTCATCGAGGACGACTATCGCAACCTCACGGGCACGTACGACGCGTTCGTGTCGATCGGCATGCTCGAGCACGTCGGCAAAGGCAACTACAAGGATCTCGGTGCGCTCATGGCCCGGGCGCTGACGCCTACGGGCCGCGGCCTCGTGCATAGCATCGGCCGCGATACGCCGGCGCTCATGAACGCGTGGATCGACAAACGCATCTTCCCGGGCGCCTATCCTCCGACCTTGCGCGAGATGATGGACCTGTTCGAGCCCAACGGGCTCTCGGTGCTCGACGTCGAGAACATTCGCCTGCACTACGCCAAGACGCTCGAATGGTGGCTACAGCGCTACGAAGAGAACGTCGACGCCGTGCGCGACATGTTCGACGAGACGTTCGTGCGCGCCTGGCGGCTCTATCTCACGGGGTCGATCGCCGCGTTCTTGAACGGCACGCTGCAACTCTTCCAGGTGCTGTACGCGCGCCACGGCGCGAAGAACGTTCCGTGGACGCGCGCGCATGTCTACCGCGACCATCCCTGAGAGCTACGAAGAGAAGCTGGCCCGCCTCACGAGCACTTGGCAGAGTGGCCCGGGGCCGCTGCGGCTACAGAAGTCGACGATCTCGAACTTGTTCCGTTATCAGCCGCGCGGCGCCACCGCGCGGCGGCTCTCGCTCGGCGAGTTCAACCACGTGCTCCATCTCGACAAGGCGGCTTGCACCGTCGAAGTCGAAGGGCTCACGACCTACGAGACCGTCGTGCGCCACTGTCTCAAGCACGGGTTTCTGCCGCTCGTAGCGCCGGAGCTCAAGCACATCACGGTAGGCGGCGCGACCGTCGGCATCGGGATCGAGTCGACGTGCTATCGCTACGGCTTCGTGCACGACGGGCTGCGCGAGGCCGACGTGCTCTTGCCGGGCGGCACCGTCGTCACGGCGCGCGCAGACAACGAGCACGCCGACCTGTTCAACGCGCTGCCGAACTCCTACGGAACGCTCGGTTACATCTTGCGCGCCAAGATCGCGCTGCATCGCGCGGGACCGTACGTGCACGTGCACGTGGAGAAGTTCCGCGACGCCGCGGCGTACCTCGAGGCGATGCGTGTCGCGACCGAGTCGCCCGACCTCGCATTCGTCGAAGGCCTATTCTTCGAGGACAAGCGTTTCTTCTTGATGACGGGCCGCTTCGTCGAGCAGGTGCCATGGCGCGACGACATCGTGCGCAACCACGTGTTCTACCGCCTCGTCGAGAAGCGCCGCGACATCTATCTCACGACATTCGACTACATCTTCCGCTACGACCCCGACTGGTTCTGGAACGTGCCGGAGACGGGGTTCTACAACCTGTTCCGCCGCCACGCGCCGGAGCAGTGGCGCAACTCGGCGTTCTACACGAAGTACGTGGCGCTCAAAAGCAAGGCGCTCGGCAGGCTCGGCATTCGCGACGAGCGCACCGAGCCCTTGATCCAGGACTGGGAGGTACCGTGGCGGCACGGCGAAGAGCTCATCCGCTTCGCAATCGACAACGTCGATCTTGAGGGCCGGCCCTGGGCCGCGGTGCCGATCAAAGCGCCGCGCCAACAGACGCTCTACCCGATCAAGCCCAACGAGCTCTATTTCAATCTCGGCTGCTATTGTCAGGTGCAGCGGCCCGAAGGCATGGAGCCGTACCACTACACGAAAATCGTGGACCGCAAGTGCTTCGAGCTCGGCGGCATCAAGATGCTCTACTCGTCCACGTTCCTAGGCGAGGCCGAGTTCGACGCGCTGTTCAACGGCGCGGCGTACCGGCAGCTCAAGGCGAAATACGACGCGGGCGGCAACGCGCTGACGTTGTACAAGAAGGTAGCGTTCGCGCAGCGCTGAGCCTCGCGCCGCCCTTTCAGTTGACCGTAGGCAAGAACGAGTAGGTCGCGGCGTACTCGAGCATCTGCTCCGCGAAATCGTCCGGGTATTCCACGAGAACGTCGGTGATCTCTTCGCTGCCCGGTGCGCGGACCGGTACGAGGCGCGGATTGATGAAGCCGGAGAATGCGGCAACGTCGAGCGGCTCGTAGCGCCGCATGACTTCCGCGTGCAGCGCCGCGTCGACGACGGTGCCGTAATTCTCGATGAGCGCCTGACCGGCGGCGAAGTCCCCTTCGCTCTTGATCCTCTGCACCTCGCGCAACAGCTCGCCGAACAATTCCCGCACACGCTCGTAGTCGTGGATCACGAGGAAGGTCTCGCCTTCGCGGGTGACGCGCTCGACGGCGTTGTCCGGTTGCGCCTTCTCGAGCACCCAGGCGGCCACCATTTGGCGGTTACGCATGTGCGCTTCTTCGAGGTTCTTGCCGGGCTCGATGCGGTAGAGCTGCGTGAGGAGCCCGGTGCGGAAATAGGCGTCGTACTGCTGCCTGCCGACGTCGAGGCTCGGCATCACGCCGATCTCGATGAGCTTCGGGTCCAAGAGGTAGTACAACGCAACGAGGTCGGCACGGCCTTCCTCGAGCGCACTGGCGTACTGCCGCAACGTTTCGGCGGGCGTACCGACGCCCGGATTGACGACGCCGGAGGCATGGCCGATCACCTCGTGCATGTCGACGAACAGGTTGCCGCCGAGCTCGCCCCATTGCCGCGAGCGCGCGGCTTCCTCGGCGGACGCGGCGAATTCGTCGAGCGCGGGATTCGGCGAAGCGTCGTTCGCGGCGCGAATGTTGGACAGCACGACCGACTTCGAGCCGTGCTCCGCACGGATCCAGCCCGAGTTCGGCAAATTGATGCCGCTCGGCGAGCTCGGCGAGGCGTCGCCGGTTTCGGAGACGACCGTGATCACCTTGCCCGTGATGCCGGTGACGCTCGCTTTCTTGTGCTCGCTCATGAGCGGCGAGTTGTCCTCGAACCACTGCGCGTTGCGCGCGATCGCACCGATGCGGCGCGTGGCCTCGTCGTCGCGGAACGAGACGACCGACTCGTAGGAGCCGCGCATGCCGAGGGGGTCGTTGTAGACCTCGATGAACCCGTTGATCGCGTCGACGCGAGACGCGGTGTCCGCGACCCACGCGATGTTGTACGCGTCGAAATCGGCGAGATCGCCGCTGCGGTAATACTGAACCAGCAGCTC
>DATFFV010000254.1:0-15312 GCA_035249885.1 Gammaproteobacteria bacterium
AGCACAAGCGCTGTACCCCACGCCGCGGCCGAAGCGCGAGCGCACGCAGCGGCACGTCGCCGTGCTCGTCGTGCGCGACCCCGAGGGCCGCGTGTTGCTCGAGCGCCGGCCGGCGACCGGGATCTGGGGCGGGCTCTACAGCTTGCCCGAGCTGCCGGCCGACGATTCGCCGCGCGACTGGTGCGCGCGCATGCTCGGCGCGGCCGTCGCGGCGGAGCGCGTGCTCGGCGTCATCGAGCACGCGTTCACGCATTTCGATCTCGATTTGCAGCCGCGCTTGCTCGAGCTCGCGGCGGCGCCCGCGGCCGTCATGGACCGCGACGATTGGCACTGGTGCCGGCCCGGCGCGACGCTCGCCGTCGGCGTGCCCGCGCCCGTTGCCGCGCTTCTCAACGCGGGGCTTCAGCCGGCATAGTGGCGCTATGGCAAGAAAGATCACCTGCGTCCTGCTCGGCCCCGACTCCGAGGGCCTCGACCGGCAGCCGTATCCCGGCGAGCTCGGCAAGCGAATTTTCGAGAACGTGTCGAAGCTCGCGTGGCAGCGCTGGCTCAAGCATCAGACGATGCTCATCAACGAGTATCGCCTGACGACGATGGAGCCCAAGGCCCGCAAGTTCCTCGAGGACGAGATGCAGAAGTTCTTCTTCGGCGAGGGTTCGGAAGCGCCGCCCGACTTCAAGCCCGAGTAGTAGGAAACGGCCATGAAGCGATCGAAGGAGCGAGGAAAGACCAAGTCTCGGACGGTTCGCGCCGCGCCGCGAGCGCTGCGGCGGCCTTCCAGCGACCCCGTGCTCGATCTAAGCGGCGACATCGACGCGCTGCCGCGGGACGCGAGCCGCGAGTTCGGTCGTTACGTCACTGAGACGTTCGTGACTGCGTCGTCTATAGCATCCGGCTCGCGCCGTCGATCGACTGTTCGCCGTTAGAGCCGCGTGCGGCGCGTCACGCGCCGGCGCGATTCTTGATCAAATCGTCAACGACGGCCGGATCCGCGAGCGTCGACGTGTCGCCGAGCTCCTTGAAATCATTGGCCGCGATCTTGCGCAGGATGCGCCGCATGATCTTGCCCGAGCGCGTCTTCGGCAGGCTCGGCGCCCACTGAATCACGTCGGGGGAGGCGATCGGCCCGATCTCGTGGCGCACCCACGCGACGAGCTCCTTGCGCAGCGCGTCGCTCGTCGCTTCGCCGGCTTTGAGCGTCACGTACGCGTAGATGCCTTGGCCTTTGAGATCGTGCGGGAAGCCGACGACGGCGGCTTCGGCGACCTTCGTGTGGCCGACGAGCGCGCTCTCGACTTCGGCCGTGCCGAGCCTGTGGCCCGAGACGTTGATGACGTCGTCGACGCGGCCCGTGATCCAGTAGTAGCCGTCCTCGTCGCGCCGTGCGCCGTCGCCCGTGAAGTACATGCCGGGATACTGCTTGAAATACGTGTCGACGAAGCGCTGGTGATCGCCGTACACGGTGCGCATCTGCCCCGGCCAGCTGTCGAGCAGCACGAGGTTGCCCGAGCACGCGCCCTCGAGGATCTTGCCGGCTTGATCGACGATCGCGGGCTGCACGCCGAAGAACGGCAGCGTCGCCGAGCCCGGCTTTAGCTTCGTCGCGCCCGGGAACGGCGTGATGAGCATGCCGCCCGTTTCCGTTTGCCACCACGTGTCGACGATGGGGCAGCGCCCCTCGCCGACGACGTGGTAATACCACTCCCAGGCCTCGGGATTGATGGGCTCGCCCACCGTGCCCAGCAACTTCAGGCTCGAGCGCGAGGTCTTCTTGACGGGCTCATCGCCCTCCCGCATGAGCGCGCGGATCGCCGTCGGCGCCATGTAGATGATGTCGATCCGATGCTTGTCGACGATCTGCCAGAGCCGGCTCGCGTCGGGATAGGTGGGGATGCCTTCGTACATGACCGTGGTTGCGCCGTTCGCGAGCGCGCCGTAGACGATGTAGGTGTGGCCCGTGACCCAGCCGACGTCGGCCGCGCACCAGAAGAGCTCGCCGTCGCGGTAGTCGAACACGTATTGATGCGTGATCGACGCGTGCAAGAGATAACCGGCCGTCGTGTGCAGCACGCCCTTGGGTCGTCCCGTCGAGCCCGACGTGTAGAGGATGAACAACGGATCCTCCGCGTTCATGGGCTCGGGCGGGCACACTGCCGACGCGCTGCCCTTGAGCTCGTGATACCACTTGTCGCGGCCGGCGTTCCATTTGATTGCGCCGCCCGTGTGCTTCACGACGACGACGTGCTCGACGGGTGGACCCTTCAAGCTCGCGAGCGCTTCGTCGACGTTGGCCTTGAGCGGGATCTTCTTGCCGCCGCGCACGCCTTCGTCGGCCGTGATGACGATGCGCGACGCGCAGTCCTCGATGCGGCCTTTGAGCGCCTCGGGCGAGAAGCCGCCGAACACCACGGAGTGGATCGCGCCGATGCGCGCGCACGCGAGCATCGCGACCACCGTGTGCGGGATCATCGGCATGTAGATCGTGACGCGGTCGCCCTTCTTGACGCCGAGCCGCTTGAGCGCGTTCGCGAACTTGCAGACGCGCTCGTGGAGCTCGCGGTAGCTCAAGAGTCGCGGTGAGCCGTTCGGATCGTCGGGCTCCCAGAGGATCGCGGTTTGGTCGGGGCGTTTCGCGAGATGCCGGTCGAGACAATTGGCCGACACGTTGAGCACGCCGTCGGCGAACCAGCGCACGTGCAGATCGTTCGCGTCGAAGCTCGTGTCTTTGACTTGCGTGAACGGCTCGATCCACGTGAGCCGTTCGCGAGCCTGTTTGCTCCAGAACCGTTCGGGGTCCGTGACCGACTCGCGGTACATCGACTCGTAAGTGCTGGCGTTGATCAGCGCGCGTGCGGCGAACCCGGGCGGCGGCGGGTAGATTTTTGTTTCGCTCATGCGCCGATCATAAAGAGGCGAGATGGCCTTGGGCAGTCCGGGACCTGAGCCGCCTTGACGCGCCGGGGACCGGGCCGGTCTAATACCGGTCCCGCATGGCGCCCCCCGGCGCTCCGACGCACGGCCAGGTAGCTCAGTTGGTAGAGCAGCGGACTGAAAATCCGCGTGTCGGTGGTTCGATCCCGCCCCTGGCCACCATCTCCATCGGGCGTGGCGCACGGATTGCGCAGGACCGTGTCCGTCCAGGTCGGCGTGGATCTTGCAAGTGTAGCTACATGTAGCTATATTGATCCCATGATTTCGACAGGCATCCGTGAGCTGAAGAACAACCTGAGCCACTACGTGCGCCAGATCGAAGCCGGCAAACGCATCGCCGTTACGGCGCACGGTCGTGTGGTCGCCGAGCTCGTACCACCTGCGACGGGTACACGCGCCCGGCGCAGCCGGTACGACGAACTCATCGCTGCGGGCATCATCGAGCCCGCAGCGGAGCCCGATGCGCTTCCCCCGGAGTGGCCGGATATCCGCCTGCCGCCGGGCACTGCAGCCCAGTTGATCGATAGCGATCGTGGCGAGCCCTAGCGCGACTCAGTCGGCTCGCCGCGGGACCCGCCGTCCGTCTGCCGCCAAGACCAAGGCTACCGCCCCGACATTCAGATATGTCGAGACGAGCGCTCTGCTGGCCGCGCTCCTCGAGCAGGACACCATGGCGCGAAGTGCGTTGCGTGGCCGGCGGCGCCGCATTACGTCCGCTCTGACATTCGCAGAAGCTTCCCGCGCCCTCGTGCGCGCTCGTGTCGCAGGACGTTTGACTCCTGCCGATGAGCGTGCGGGGCTTCGCTGGTTGCAAGAGTTCCGGCGCCGCTGCGATGTCGTTGCGGTCACGGACGCCGTGCTGGCACGTGCATGTCGACCGTTCCCTGTTGAACCGATCCGCACCCTCGATGCCGTGCATCTTGCGACAGCAGAGCTGCTCGGCGAGTCGCCACAGCTCATCACCGTCGTGACCCGAGACTCTCGCGTCATCGACAACGCGCGAGCATTGGGATACGCGGTCGAATAGCCTGGCCGCTGAACGCGAAGATCAATCGGTGCGTCCAGCATTACCGGGATGGCGCCCACCGCGCGGGCCCTGTGAAGCCCGTCGGTAGCCTTCGATGGAACACGTTCGTGGTGGAACGAAACGCAACGTTCCTACGGGCACGGTGCGGGCGCGCATACGATGACTGCTTTCCCCTGCGACCTTTCCTCTTGCTTTTCGTTTATTTGTTCTACAACATAGAACCTATGAAGAAACACAGCTTCGGCAGCCTCGAGCTGACGGTGTTGAATGCCGTGGCACGACTCGGCGAGGAAGCGTACGGGCTCGGTATCCGCCGCGACGTTAGTGAGTTGCTAGGGCACGACTATTCGGTCGGCGCCATCTACACGACTCTGGCACGACTTGAGGAACAAGGTCTGTTGAGGTCCTCGACGACAGCCCCGCTTCCGATGCGCGGAGGGCGGTCGCGCCGTCAGTTCCGGCTCAGTCCGGCCGGGCGCCGGGCTCTCCACGAGGCCGAGCGACTTGCCGTCCGGATGTTGCAGCTAAACGAGGCGGGGCTCGCATGAGGCCGCCTTGGCTCGCCGAGCGACTGCTCGACAGCTTCATTGAGAATCCCGAGATGTCAGAGGACATGCTCGGGGACCTCACCGAGGAGTGGCACCAGCGTTCGGAAAGCCAGGGACCGCGAGCTGCATCGTGGTGGTACCGGAAGCAGGTCGCCAGGTCGGTGGTTCACCTGCTTCGCTCGGGCTGCGGTCCGGCGCTTACCCCTGCTCTGTTCGGCGCAGCGCTCGCGGCAGCTCTACCCCTCCTGCTTTTTACGGGCTGGGCTGGATTGATGACATCCATTGCCGACTTGGGAATGGGCATGTTTGGGAACGGAGGCGGCGACGGTGGCGAGACTCTCCCGCTAACTCGGACGGCACCGGCGGTTTGGGCCGCGCGAGCCCTCATCGCGTCCTTCGTCTGCGGGTTCGTCGGCGGTTTTCTCCTTGGTTTGCTCTCCCGCGTTGCAGGGATGGTGCGAGTCACGCTGCTTGCTGCCTCATGGGTCCCGTGTGCGCTCGCGCTGCAGATCTTCGCGGCAGAAGGATGGCCTGAGTGGTACGGGGGTACCCTCCCAGTAGTCCTGGTGCTCAGTACGTTCGCCGGAGGTATCGGGGGAGTGGCAATGAGGTGGTCGGGAAGACGTCCGTCTGCGCATGGTGGAACACGCATGCTGTGAACCGCCAGCACCCGCAACTAGATCCGGTACAGACCAATCAACGCATCGCTCTCAACGCTGATGCGCGGTTCATACCAAGGGATGGCGGTTCCTTCGAGGACATGCTGAAGCTGATGGTCGTAGCAGCGGGAGCCGTGCCCTGAGCCTTGTAGCGGCGGCGTTTGCGGCGCTTAACGAGGCCGTGCCGATCGAGCACGGCGTGGATCGTGCTGGCGGCCGGCGCCTTGATCATCGGCAGTTGGCGTATCAGCTTGTCGCGGATCTTCGGGGCGCCCCAGGAAGAGTGTTCCCGCTTGATCCCGAGGATGGTGCGTTCGACTTGGAACGGCAGCAGCTATCTGTCGCTAAGCACACAGCGAATCGCCGGAGAGTGAGCTGAGTGACCGTGGTGCGAGCGCGTTTTCGTGTGAGGCACCGCTGGGTCAGCGGCTTCGTGGCGTCAGGAAATCGCAGGTGACCCGTTTCGCCTTGGAGAGCCGTTCATCCAACGTCGCGAGCGGCAACTCGAGCGCCTCGGCGACCGCGACGTACCACGCGTCGTAACTCGTGATGGTCTGGCGCAACTCCCACACTCGATCGGCGAATGGATCGAACGAGAACTGCACTAGGCTGAGTTGCATCAGATCCTCATGCGCCGCATTGGCTTCAGGCGTCGTGATCTCTTTGGCCCGTTCAAGTCGGCGCAGGACGTTAGTGGCCTCGACCCGCGCCAACTCGGGAGCATGGAGGCCACCGCCGGCGAGAACTTCCTCGGCCCATTCGCCATGTGGGCCGGTGTCAACCAGCGCGGCGACCAGTACGGACGCGTCGACGACGGCGCTCACCGTCGGTCGGCGTCACGTTCTTTGAGTATCTGTCCGCCCGATACACGGGTTTGCGAAGCACGCTTTCTCTTGCGCACCTGCTCCAGCCAGGCATCCACGGAAGGACGGGAAGCCAAGCGCTCGAGTTCCGCCCGTAGGTACTCCTGCATGGATTTTCCTTGCAACGCCGCGCGAGCCGCGAGTTCATCGCGGACTTTTTCGGGAACATCACGGATGGTGATTTGAATCGCCATGCTTGCATAATGCCAGCGTCACGGGCATCCTGCAATCCAGAGGTAAGCGCGCACGGGAGGGACGCATCGGAAGCTGAAAGCGGAGGGTGCATCGAAGCGCCGACACGCTTGCCGCAACTCGCGTGCCTGCGCTGGTGGCAAAAGCTCGGTCGCGGCGCTTCGTCGATTCTCTGCGTCGTCACGAGCGGCGGCGCCTTGGATGCGAGAGTAGCGCTGCACGCGCTCCGGCCCGATTTGCTCAGGCTGTACCTTGCGGGCAAGGAGTTTCGCGGCGAGGGAGTCGGAGGTTGACGATCTACAGCACATCCGCCGCAGCTCCTGCCTGAGAGGCCTCGGTCGCGTCGAGGCGCTGGTCGTAGTTCGCGCCCTCGAGCGTGCAGCCCCACTCCATGATCTCCGTGTCGACGCGCACGAAGTCGTAGGTCATGACCATCGGTTTCGTGTAGTAGACGGAGTCGTGGTGCGTCACGACGACCTTGAGCCGGTCGCCGGCGGGAATGAAGCGCTCTTCGGTGCGCATCTCCGCGGATTGCGGCAAGCCCGCGAAGCCGAGCGTGTCGAGGTAACCGGCCTCCAAGTCGACCGTATCGACGACGAGCTCCTCGCCCTCATAACGTCCAATCGAGCGACCCATGTGCGGATGGTCCGCGACCGTGTAGGGCGCGTTCGCCAGCGTGCCGTCGAGCGGCACGCGCCGGTGCACGTCCATGAACTCGTAGTTGATCTCGACGTCGGCGTCGTGCTGCCGGATTTCCATCGGTGGCGACGGCGTATGCATGATGTTGGTGAACGTCACGGGCTTGCAGATCGTGTCCGTATCGTCTCGCAGGGGATCGTACCGGTCGAGCTTGTCCCGGCCGGCTGCCGTGAGGCCGGGGTCCTCCGGAACGTCCGCACCATAGAACAGCCACACGCCGTCGAGGTCGGCACGCGTGCCGTCCGCCCACGTGGTGCTCGCGAACGCGCACGATACGAGCAGCGTAACGGTGAGCGCCACCGTCGTCGTCATTGGGCGTTTCGTTGCGGAGAGTTGCGGGCGCCTTCCTCGCACCGGAACTTGGTGGAGTTGGCCGCGGCCTCCCGATACTGCACAAAGCCGCAATCGCGGTAGATAGAGCCGTCCGCCAGCACGGCTTGGACGAAGTAGCCGACGTTGGGCAGGCGCTGACTGGGCCACACGGTTAGGGTGACGGTGTCGCCGGGTTTGATCAGGTCGACATCGACTCCACGCCGCACGAGGGAATTGCGGTCGGACCACTCGACGAACCACTCCGTAACCGTGCCGTCCGCCGCAGGTACGGCCACCACGTACTGCGAGTGAGGGTTGCGAATGTGCACCTCTTTCACCGTGCCCCGAATTTCGGTCGGCCCGCCGCGTTCGAAGTTGATCGCAACGGAATGATGCGCGGCCGACGGAAGCGCGGTGACCAACGCTGCCGTCGCAGATAACAACGTGCTGTAGCCCGGCTTCACGGCCAACTCCCCCTTTGGGCGCGCGTACGTCGTAAGAGTATGCCCTCTGGGGCGGGCCTGTTAAATCGCGCGCGAACCGCGAGGCCGATCGGCGAATCCGGCGCCCGCTCCAGCACTCGCGTGCGTGCTCGAGGCCCCGGGGCGACGCGGCCGGCGCCCGCGCTGGGCTCGAGCGAGCGCTCACCCTATGGTCGCTTGCGGAGCCGGATTTCGAGCCCGCGGCGGAAGCCAGATCGCTGCTCGCCCCGGTTGCCGCGGAGCCGCAACAGGTCGAGCCCGGCGACTCCTGTCGCCGGGCGGCAACGGTCGGGCGTAACGAGCCCTCCGCGCAGCGATTTCGCTCCAATGCTGCGTGTGTTCCGCGGAGACTCGACGGTTGGGACGACGTGGGCAACCTTCCTTGTGGAAACGGGTGACGCCGTTCGGCTGCAGTTCGACTGGCCCCGCCCTTCTTCGACCTTCATCTCGCAAGGCGTGGCATGGTCCCTGCATGGATCTGCCAGTTGCCAATGTTCGTGCAGGGTGCCTCGATGACGTCGATTGCGCTCGCTCCGACGCCGCTGCGGTTCCTCCGCCGCGCTGCGCTGCTGGTATCGATCCTCCTCGCGGCCTGCGCGTCCAACGTTCAAGCTCAGGGCGCAAGCGCGCGATCGGTGGCCGCGCCGGCTCGTGCCGAGGCCAACGGCGGCAATCCGCGGTTCTACGATGTGTTCGGCAAACGCTACTACGTTCTCGCGTCGAGCGAAGGTTATCGCGAGCGCGGCATTGCATCATGGTACGGCCATCCCTTTCACGGCCGCCAGACCTCGAACGGTGAACGGTACGACATGCATGAGATGACTGCCGCCCACAAGTCGCTGCCCCTTCCGACCTGGGTCGAGGTCACGAACTTGACCAACGGCAAGCGCATCGTCGTCAGGGTCAACGATCGCGGGCCGTTCGTCGGGAAACGGGTCATCGATCTGTCCTACGCCGCAGCGAACGCGCTCGACATGGTCCGGGCCGGCACGGCGAATGTCGAGGTGCGCGCGCTCGCCGCGCCGCCGCCGGCAACGACGACGGCGGGACGGGGGCGCGATCGAAGCGAGACACGCGCTCCGACGCAAGAGCCGGGAACAGACGCCGAGCCGGTCGCCTGGACGGAGGCCGCCTCGACAGAGACGTCTCAGCCGGTTACGCCGCTGGCCGTCGCCGCGCGGCCGCCGTTGACGGCGGAGCAGGAGAGGCTATTCGCGCAGGCCGGCAAGTTCAGGAGGCGCGAAGACGCGGTCGAGCTCGTCGACACGCTGAAAGCAGACGGCTTCGTGAACGCATTCATCGTTACCGAAGACGGCCGCCGCAGATCGACTCATCGCGTGCGGGTCGGACCCCTGCTCGATGCCGAAGAAGTCGACGACGTGAGGGACCGGCTGCGCGAGCTCGACGCCAAGCGTTTACAGCGCGTCGTCATGCGTTAGCTTTTCGCGGCGCACGCCGCGAAATGGATATACTCGCTGAGCAGCTCTTTGGAAGGAGTCGCTCATGCGCGTGGTCTGCACCGTGCTCGCGCTCTGCCTCGTCGTGCCGGCGGTCAGCCGCGCACAGACGCTCGACGGCGCCATCGACTTTCACGCGCACGCGGCGCCCGACGGCACGCCGCGCAAGATCGACGTGCTCGAGCTCGCTCGAATGGCGAAGGCCGCCGGGATGCGCGCGATCGTCATCAAGAATCACTACGAGCCGACGGCGGCGATCGCGTACGTCGTGCGCAAGGCCGTGCCTGGAGTCGAAGTGTTCGGCGGCATCTCGCTCGATCTCACGGTCGGCGGCGTGAATCCCGCGGCCGTCGAATGGATGACGAAGGTCGAAGGCGGCTACGGCAAGGTCGTGTGGCTGCCGACGTTCGATTCGGAGTCGCAGGTGAAGCTCTCCGGCCAGCCGCGTCCGTTCGCGCCCGTCACGCGCGAAGGCAAGATCCTGCCCGAGGTGCTCGCGGTCATCGCGCTCGCGGCGGAGCACGACCTCGTGCTCGAGACGGGCCACTCGGCGCCGGAGGAATCGCTACAGATCATCGCCGAAGCGAAACGGCAAGGCGTCGAGCACGTGCTCGTGACCCATGCGATGAACAGCCCCGGCGGATCGATGACGCTCGACGAGATGCGCGAAGCCGCAAGGCTCGGCGCGCTGCTCGAGCTCGTTCATTCGCCCATGACCGAGGACCAGCTACGCAAGGAAGCGGAGGCGATCAGAGCGATCGGCGCAGCATCGTTCGTGCTCTCGAGCGATCTCGGCCAGCCGCCTAACCCGCTGCACACGGACGGCTTGTTGGCCATGTACCGCGGCCTCATGGCACAGGGCATCTCGGCCGCCGACATCGACGTCATGTCGCGCAAGAACCCGGCGCGGCTCTTGGGTCTAGAACCGTAACGAGCCCGTGAATCGCGCGCTCGCGGCGTGGGTCCTGATCATCGCCGCCGAGACGGTGCACGGGATCTTGCGCCAGTGGCTGCTGGTGCCCGTCGTCGGCGATTTGCGTGCGCGACAAATCGGCGTGCTCATCGGCTCGGCGATCATCTTCGCGATCGCGTGGGCGCTCGCTCGCTGGATCGACGCGCGCTCGTTGCGCGCGCAGCTCGCGGTCGGCGCCGTTTGGGTCGTGTTGACGCTATGCTTCGAGTACACGCTCGGCCGTCTGCTAGGGCTCCCGACCGAGCGCATACTCGCGGATTACGACGTCGCGCGCGGCGGCTTCATGCTGTTCGGCCTCGTGTTCATGCTGATCGCGCCAGCGCTTGCGGCGCGCGCACAGAGCTGACAGTCAGGCCGATTGCGAGCGGCGTGCATCTGGTTGCCGCGCCGCTTCCGCGGGAGCGGAGCCCGGCGAGAGAAACCGCCGCTCGAGATCCGCGGGCGTCAGGGGCTCGGAAAGCAAGAAGCCCTGCACCTCGTGGCAGCCGCGCGCGCGCAGCCACTCGAGCTGCTCGGGTCGTTCGATTCCCTCGGCGGTAACCGTGACGCTCAAGCTCTTGGCCAACGACAGAATCGCGCTCGCGACGGCCGCATCGCTCGTGGAGCGATCGACGTTGCGCACGAAGGCCCTGTCGATCTTGATGCGATCCGGGGGAAAGCGCGTGATATAGGCCAACGACGAATAGCCGGTGCCGAAGTCGTCGAGCGCAATGTGGCACCCAAGCTGTCGGATGCGCTGCAGCACGCCCTTGACCATCGTCGAATCGTTCACGAGCAACGACTCCGTGATCTCGACCTCGATCAGCGAAGTCGGCACGCCTGCGGCCGCGGCTTCCGTTTCGATCACGCGCGCCGGATCGCCGTGCAACAGTTCTTTGCCGGAGCAGTTGATGGCCACGGGGATCCACATGCCGCGATCGAGCCACCGCTTGAGCTGCCGGCACGCGGCGCGCACGACCCAGGCACTCATGTCGATGATCAGGCCGCTGTCCTCGGCGATCTGCACGAAGCGCGTCGGTGGAACATCCCCATACTCGTCGTCGCACCAGCGCACCAGCGCTTCGACGCCGACGAGCCGATTATTCGCCAGGCTGAACTTCGGTTGGAACACCAGCGTCAGCAAGTCGTTCTCGACGGCGCGGCGCAGCTTGGCTTCGAGCTCTAGCCAATGTTCGAGATGGTTGCTCATCGCGGGCGCGTAGACGGCGATCGGGTCCGCGGCGCCTGATTTCGCCTGGTACATCGCGGTATCGGCGTGCTTCAGAACGGTCGCGACGTCGGCGCCGTCGTCGGGGTATACCGCGAGCCCGACGCTCGGAGCCGAGTAGAACTCGAGCGAATCGTGCACGATCGGCTCGGCGAACGCGTCGCTGCAGGCGGTCGCGATCTGCATACCGATCTCGCGAGCTTGCGTGTGGCGCACGGCGATGACGAACTCGTCGCCGCCGAATCGCGCCAACAGTATGCTCCGGTGCTTCGCGGCAAAGCCCACCAACGTGCTCGTCAGCCGGTCCCCGACGGTGCGCAGCACCTCGTCGCCGACCGAATGGCCGAAGGTGTCGTTGACGCGCTTGAAGTTGTTCAAGTCGAGGTAGATGACGGCGACTGCTTCGCCCGAACCCTTCGCGGCCGCGACCAACCGGCCCAGCAGATCGACGCAGCGGCGACGGTTCGGCAGCCCGGTTAACGTGTCGTAGTACGCGAGCCGCTCGATGTGCTCGGCTGCGGCCGCGTTGCGCAGGATGTACTCCAAGCGGTGCGGCAGCAGGTCCCAGTTGACGGGCTTCGAGACGAAATCCGTCGCGCCGGCTTCGAACGCGCTGCGGACAGCGGCGGAATCCTGGTGCCCCGTCACCATCACGATCGGCACGCTGCTGTAGCGCGGATCGCCGCGCAGGCGGCGGCAGACCTCGTTGCCGTTCATGCCCGGCATGTCGACGTCGAGCAGCACGATCGCGACGTCGTTCTCCAAGGCGGCATCGAGCGCGTCGGCGCCGTTGGCGAACGCGAGGTTGTCGAGCCCGACCGCGGCGACGGCTTTGCCCAGCAGCAAACGGCCGAGATCCTCGTCGTCGGCGATGAGCGCGAGTCGCTTGTCGGGTGTGCCGCTCATGCCGTGGCTCGCAGGCAGTGGCTTTGCAACGTGGCGAGCAGCGGCCCATATGCCGCGCGCAGCACGTCGCACGTGGCGCGCGCGGACGCTCGCTCGCCCGCGAGCGCGTACCGCTCGAGCTCGCGGATGCGTTGCGCGTACGCCAAGGCGCCGACATTCGCGGCCGCGGACGCGAGCTTGTGGCAAACGGCGGCAGCGGCCTTGAGGTCGTCGCGTGCGAGCGCGGCGTCGAGCTCCGCGAGCGACTGGGTCGCACTTCCGCTGAAGAGCTCGACGAGCTCCGAGTAGAGGTCCTCGTGCTTGCCGGTATTGAGCTTGCGCAGCGCTGCGACGGCGTTCGCATCGACGCTCGCGAGCGCCTCGGAGTCGCGTGGCGCCGTATTGGTCGTATCGGGAGCGTGGGCCTCGCGGGCCCGCGAGTCGGCGCGGGCAACCCACCGATGCAGCGTGCGCGCGCAATCCTCGAGCGTGTACGGCTTGCTCAAGATGTCGTCCATGTCTGAGGCGAGGCACTTGTCGCGGTAACGCGCCGCGTCGTGCGCCGTGAGCGCAACTACGGGCACGCGAGCCTCGCCGCTGCGGGCATTCGCACGACCCTGTTGGCTCCGAATGAGCGCAGTGGTGGCGAAGCCGTCCATGCCCGGCATGCTGAGATCCATGAATATGATATCGAAGCGCTCCGCCGCGGCGCAGGCGACCGCGTCCGCGCCGTTCGTCACCGTCGTCGACGTGCAACCGAGCGCCGCGAGATAGCCTTCCGCCACACCCGCGTTCACGGGCTCGTCCTCGACGAGCAGCACGTGCGCCTTGATGGGCCCGCGCGGCGCGTTCGCGACCTCCACGTGCGTGGTCCGCGCCTCGACGCCGAGCGCCGCGGCAAAAGCCTCGTGCAACGCCGTGCCGTGGACCGGCTTTAGCACGATCTGTTGCTCGGGGAGGAGCAGGCGCAGCGCGCGCGATTCGACGTCGGCCGACGTCGCGATCACGACGAGCTTAGGGGTAGACGTGTCCGAGGACGCCAGCAGCGAGGCGAGCATGCTCGGGCGCGTGCTCACGTCGACGACGACGACATCGGCCTCGACTCCGTCGGAGTCGGCGGGCAGGACCGTGAGCCCGAGCGCTGCCGCATGGCGCGCGACCGAGTCGGCGAGCGACGGCCGGCGCGTGAAGATGCGCACGCTGCGCGGCGGCAGCGGCGCGGTCTCCTGCTCGATCGCCTTGCCGAGCGCGAGCGGCAGCGATAATTGGAACGTGGAGCCGACGCCGGCCTGGCTCTCGACCGTGATGCGGCCGCCCATGAGGTCGGCCAGCTCGCGGCAGATTGCGAGACCTAGCCCCGTGCCGCCGAAGCGGCGCGTCGTCGTCTCGTCGGCTTGCGCAAACGGTTCGAAAATCTTGTTGATGGCTGCCGCGTCCATGCCGATGCCCGTGTCCGCCACGGACAGCCGCACGGTCGCGCGATCGCCGTCGCCGGGCTCGACGTCGGCGCGCACGACGACCTCGCCGCGCTCCGTGAACTTCACGGCGTTGCCGACGAGGTTCATCAGGACTTGGCGCAGACGCAACGGGTCGCCGAGCAGCACGCGTCGTGCGGGGCCAGGCGGGCAGACGATGAGCTCGATGTTCTTGTTCTCGGCGGTGCCCGCGAACAGGCTCGTGCACTCCTCGAGGACCTGGGCGAGATCGATCGGCAGCGTCTCGAGCGCGACTTTGCCCGCACGAATCTTCGACAGATCGAGCAGGTCGTTGACGATCTGCAGCAGGATCTGCGCGGACGAGCGGATCGTCTTCGTGAGATGCGACTGCGTCGCGGACAGCGTCGTGCGCGTGAGGAGCTCCGTCATACCCACGACACCGTTCATCGGCGTGCGCAGCTCGTGGCTCATGCGGTCCAGGAAGTCGCTCTTCGCGCGCGCGGCTTCCTCGAGCTGGCGGTTGCTGTCCGTGAGCTCGTGCGTGCGGAGCTGCACCTCGGCTTCGAGGCGCTCGCGCGCCGCGACCATCTCGCGGAGCTTGCGTCTGTGCAGTTGCACTCGGCGCGCGACGAACGCGAGCAGCGCGAGCGCGTACAGCGCGTAGGCGGAGGGCGATGCCCACGGCGCGGGGTCGCGGTGGATCGTGAGCTTGAGCGGCGTCTCGCTCCACACGGAGTCGGAGTTCGCGGCGCGCACCTCTAGCACGTGATCGCCCGGGTCGAGATTCATCAGCGTGACGCGGCGCTGCGAACCGACATCGAACCAATCGTCGGTGAGGCCGGCCATGCGGTAGGCGAGGCGGTTGTGCTCGGGCGAAGTGAAATCGAGCACGCCGAAGTCGAGAGAAACTATCGTGCCGCGATAGTCGAGGGACACGCGGTCGCGCTGCCAGAACGGGGTGGCACCCGCGGCCCGCACGCCGAGCACGTCCACGTTCGTCAGCACCACGCGCGGCGGCTGCGTGTTCTCGGTCAGCGTCGCCGGATCGAAGATGTTGAAGCCGCCGCCCCCGCCGAAAGCCACGCGTCCGTCGCGCAGCCGGAAGTAGGCGCCGAAAGAGAACTCCTCGCCCTGCAGGCCGTGCTCGCGATGATAGGTCTTGATGGCTCCTGTCGCCGCGTCGAGGCGCATGAGCCCGGCGTTGCCGCTGAGCCAGAGACGGCCCCTCGCATCCGGCACCACACCGTACAGCGTGTCGCTCGAGAGACCGTCGGCACGCGACAGCACCTGAAATTCGATCGCATCCGGCGCCGCCGCGGGATCGACGACGCGCGCGAGCCCGCCGGTCGTCGCGGCCCAGACTCGCCCGTCCGCATCGACAGCGAGCCCGTACACGGTGTTGGCCGGCAGCGACGACGGGTTGGCCGGATCGTTGCGGAACACTCCGAGCACCGTGCCGTCGGCGCGCGCGAGGTTGAGCCCGCCGCCGTCGGTGCCGAGCCAGACATTGCCGCGCGTATCCTCGGCCATGACCATAACGTCGGACGCGCTAACCGAGCCCGAAGCGCCCGAAGCGTAGGGAAGCTGACGAACGCCGCGCGTGGCGGGGTCCAGCACGTTCACGCCGCCGCCGAGCGTGCC
>DATFFV010000255.1:0-8802 GCA_035249885.1 Gammaproteobacteria bacterium
TCACGGAACGACTCGTGCGACAGCTCGATGATCTCGGGATTCGTGATCGATCCCGCGGCGTCGACGAGAAAACAGGTCACGACTCGGCCTTGCCGCGCCGCGCGAATCGCCTCGATCGGATAGCGCGGCGTCGACGTCACGAGCGGCAGCACCGGTGGCAACGCAGCCGCGCGTTCCTCGTTGGTCTCGGGTATCGCCGTTAGATTAGCGGCCGCGCACCACCAGCCGCCGGTCGCCGTCAGCGTGCGCCACGTGCCGCCCAGGTTGTCGCGGCGCAGGTCGGCCGTGTACTGGCGCCCCGTGCGCGGATCGCTGAACCGCATCGCACGGTCGTCCTCCACCCACGGCGTGAGGCCGCTCCACGATGGCACGGCATCGTTCTCGATGCGCGCGAGCCGCGCAACGCCTTGGGCGTCGAAGTTGAGCAGCACGCGCTCGTCGCCAAACTCGGGGTGGCCCCAAACCACACAGCTCCAAGTGCCGACGGGCTCGACGTCGCCGCGTGCGGCGTTGGCGGCGCCGGTCACCGTGAGACACGCCGTCAGAGCCACCGCTCCGACGGGGGAAGGGAAGCGCACTATTGGTGCTCCTCAGTCGTGACAACCCCGCGCAGTCGCCGCTCGTTCATCATGCCGCGAATCTGCGGCATCTGCCGCGCGTTCGGATTGATCGAAAGCGCAATGTCGAGATCCTCGTCTGCCTCGTCGAACGAGCGCTTCAAGTAGTAGGCGTAGGCGCGATTGCTGTAAGCGCGCCAATTCGCGTCGTTGATCGTCAGCGACTCCGTGCAGTAGGGGATCGCCAAGTCGGGCTCGTTCTTGGCCGCATGGGCTGCGCACAAGTTCGAGAGCGCCGCGGAGCGATCGCGTGGCGACGTCGGCCGCTCGAGGCCGAGCTTCGTCAAGCGGATACCCTCGTCGTACTCTTTTAGACGAATCGCTTCCGCCCCCGCGGACAAGTACTCGTTCGACACGCCGATCACGGTGCGGCTGTCGGCCTGCTCCTGCGTGATTTCGGGAATGCCACGCGGTTGGCCGAGCGCCGCGCTCAGCGAACACAAGGCGATGGCGCTGAAGATCATGCGGGCCACGTTCGCCTCCTCAAGCAGTTAGTATATTCGCCGATACGCCCACTGGAAGGGCCGCCGCGCAGCCAGAAACGCAGCGAAAACAATGATCGACGTCGCCGCCGCCGAAGCCATGATCCTCGCGCACATGCCGCGCTTCACCGCGCGGCATGAACCTTTGGCGTCGAGCGCGGGACGGGTGCTCGCGGAGGAAGTGGCCGCCGAACGCGACCAGCCACCCTTCGACCGAGTCACGATGGATGGCGTCGCGATCGCCTTTAGCGACTGGTCAGCCGGCGTGCGCTCGTTCGCCGTGCTGGGCACGCAAGCCGCGGGCGCGGAGCCGCTCGCCATCGAGGGCCCGGCGCAATGCATCGAGGTCATGACCGGCACGGCGCTGCCGCGTGGCGCCGATACCGTCGTACCCGTCGAGCGCCTGGAGCGCCAAGGGCAGAGCGTCACGGTCAGTGCCGACGCCCCGGTCAACGCGCGGCAATTCGTGCACCGGCGCGGCAGCGACCACGCGGCCGGCACCGTCGTGCTGCGCGCCGGAATTAGGCTCGGCCCCGCCGAGATCGCCGTGCTCGCGGGTGCAGGGCGCCCTTCCGCGCTCGTCGCCGAGCTGCCGCGCGTCGCCGTCATTTCGACGGGCGACGAGCTCGTCGAAGCCGGCAAGCCCATCGCCGGGCACCAAATCCGCTCGACCAACGACCGCGCCATCGAGGCGAGCCTGACGCAGCATCGCTTAGGTACGGTGACGCGCGCGCGCCTGCGGGACGACGCCAACGCGCTCGCCGTCGCCATCGACCGGCTCGACACGGAGCTCGACGTGCTGGTCTTGAGCGGCGGCGTGTCGATGGGCCAGTTCGACTTCGTCCCGTCGGTGCTCGCCGAGCTCGGCGCGAAGCTCGTGTTCCACCGCGTCGCGCAGCGCCCGGGCCGGCCGATGTGGTTCGGTGTCAGCGCGCGCGGCAAGCCGATCTTCGCGCTGCCCGGCAATCCCGTGTCGACGCTCGTATGCGCGACTCGCTACCTGCTGCCCGCGCTGCGACACGCGTCGGGGCTCCCGCCCGCAGCGCCCGAGCTCGTCGAGCTCGCGGCGCCCGTGGAAGCATCGCCGACGCTCGCGCTCTTCACACCCGTGACGCTGTCGTCATCCGACCGCGGCGTGCTGCTCGCCGCTCCCCGCCCCACGAACACCTCGGGCGATTTCGTGGCGCTCGCGGGCACCGACGGCTTCGTCGAGCTCGCCGCGTATCGCGGCTCCTACGCCGCCGGCAGCGTCGCCCGCCTCTTCCGCTGGTGACGCACGCGCCGACGAGCTTGAAAGCGATGTCGACGTGTGAGGGGTCTTTCGGCAGCGTCGGCGCCATGGCAGCAAATTGCTCCTGCATTTGCTGCATGCCCGCCATCCATGGCGGGCCGACGGCGCCGCCGCAGCCTACATGGATGTACTTGCGGCGGTGCCGAAAGACCCCTCACACGGCGGCATCGCGCCTGCGATCAGCGCAACGCGCCTACGGTAGGAGCAGGGGTTAGAACCAGAACGACGCGAAGAGCTGGATGACGTTCGCGTCGAAGGTGTAGAGCGGCTCAGAGCCCGGCACACCGCCTGTAACGCGCAGATCGCGGAAGTCCTCGTAGTCGAACATCATGTGATCGACGATCACGTTGAGCGTGCCGCGCTCGATGAACTTCCACCCGCCCCGGACGATGTCGTAGCTCGCCCCGAGCCTAATCGTCTGGCTCGAGAACGTGCTGAGCTCCTTGTCGCGCGCCATGAAGTTTTGGAATCTCGAGCGCGAGAACAAGTCGTCGTAGAAATCGGCCTTCGTCTGCGAGTACGAACGGAATTTGCCTTCGATCGTCCAGCCCGCTTCGATCGGGTGCGTGTAACCGAGCTCGAACGTGTCGGCGTCGATGGCCCACGTGTCCGCGTAATGCCGATACTCGGCGTGCAACGCAGCGCGGTACGGCAGGTAGTAGCGCAACCGAATCGCGCCGGCGTCGCTCGTGCGCGTGTTCGGATAGATCTCGCGCTCGTAGCTGTAGCCTTGCGGCGTCGTCGTATCGAGATAACGGACTTGCCGATAAGGGTTGTTGAGGAAGCCTTCGTCCGTGATCGACTCGAACGATAACCCGAGCAGCAGGTTCTTCGTGAGGATCTGCGACAGGCCGAGCCGATAGTGCTGGCGCTCGACGTCCTCGCGGAACGCCGCATCGCCGCGGCGGCCGACGGTGTCGTTGCCGAGCGAGTAACCGAGCGAGACGGTCGTGAGATCGCCGAAGATGTCCTGGCTCACGCCGAAGCTGAACGTCTCGGCCGTGTAGTCGTTCTCCTCGCTGTTCGTGAACCCGACGTTCATCATCCAGCGGTCGTGCAGGTAGTCGAGGCCGATCGACTGCTGCGTGCGCTCCTCTTTGTAGGGGCTCGCAGTGGTGACGACATCGATCGAGGCGCTGCTCACGCGGTCGACGTAGTGATTCGCCGACACGGAGAACTTCTGCGCGAACTGCTTGCGCACGAGCAGCGACGGGCCCTGAATCGTGACGCCGCCGCCGTCATAGGAGTGCAACAAGACGTCGGCACGGTCCTCGGGTAACACGCCGGCGCCGGCGGCTCGAACGATGCCGAGCGATAACACGACGATGACGAGGGTGCGGCTCACGGTTCTCCTTAGTTGCAGCCGCAGCCGCCGCCGGCCGCGCCCGTGGCGCCGCGCGCACCTTCGCGCGCCTCGTAGACGTGCCCCGTGTAGGAGCTCGACACGGGGTCGCGATCGAACGTCATGATCGGATCGGCGAGGTGGTCGCGCTCGTAGGGCTTGACCCATGGCTCGATGGCGCAGCCGGAGACCGCAATGGCCGCCGCGGCGAGCGCTACGACGCGGACGAGCGAGCATGATCTCGTCGCTGTCATGGCGTTACTCCCGAAGCAGGGCCCGAACTTGAGTCTGGTACTCGCCCTCGTAGCCGGGCTTGTACCCGTGATGGATGAAACGCATCGTGCCGTCGCGACCCACGAGCACGGTGCTCGGCATCGCGACGACCTTGTAGAGCTTGCTGACCTCGTTCTTAGGGTCGAACAGCACGGGGAACGTCACCGGCGTCTCCTCGAGCCACTTGCGCGCGCCCTCGGGGTTGTCCTCGACGTTCACGGCCAGGAGCTCGAAGCCGAGGCTCTGGTATCGCTCGTAGATCGCCTGCAAGTGCGGCATCTCCTGGCGGCACGGGACGCACCACGTGGCCCAGAAGTTCACCATGACCACGTTGCCCTTCTGCGACGCGAGCGACACTTGCGTGCCGTCGCGCGACGTGAGCGTAAAGCCGGGGGCCGGGCCCGACAGCGTTTGCGCCGCGAAGGCCAACGAGGCGACTAGAGTGCCTACGACGAGAACCGAAAACGCCCGCAACATGGGTACCTCCGAAAATCCTTCCCTAGAAAAAGAACGTTACGCCTACGTGCGCCTCGAGGTTATGGGACGTCTTCTCTCGTCCCAGCAGGTCGATGTCGAAAACATGATCGCGGATGTCGCCGTGGACCGCGAGCCAGTCGAGCGGCATGATCCGCATCCCGACTCCGAGGTTCACCGTGAACCGATCGTCGCCCGCGAACGTCGTCCTGCCGACGCCGCCAATGACGTAGGTCGCCATGTTGAACGCTCGCCGCCTGCCGACAAACCCTTCGCCGGGGAAAATGTTGTACCCCAACGACACGTTATAGTAGGCGTACTCCCGTTCCTCATCTGTGAGCAACTGCGCAGCGCCGCTCAAACGTTCGAAGCTCGTGAGCTCCGTGTCGGCCTCGCCGGCCGCCAGCTCGACGAAGAATCCCTCGGTGACGTGGTAGGCGAATCGTGCTCCCGCGACCGTGTTCACGCCGAAGTCCTCGACGCTGACCTGGCCCAGGAACACACCGACCTCGAAATCCTCCGTGTCGATACGCGGCGGCTCGACGTCGCGGCGCGCGACCTCGGGGTCGATGACGGGCGGCGGGCCGCCTTCGTCGGTGCGCACGAGTCGATCGCGGCCGCAGCCGGTCAGACCGCCGACGACGAGCGTCAGGGTCAGAAAAAGAAGGAGAAACCTGCTTTCCATTCTCGTACTTCCTCGTTGTCGTCGCGGCTCGTGAAGACGACGTGCGCTTTGTACTCGGCACGGAACACGAATCGCCGCGTCAGATACACGCGAACCCCGGCGCCGGCCTGCGCGAGCGAATCGGTGCGATCCACGGTCGCCACGAGCGTCGCCTTCGGCTCCGTGTTGATGACACCCGCGCCTAGAGTGAAGTACGGCGACGCGCGCCAATCGGGATACATGAGATGGACGATGTTCACCGTGGCCATCGTGCTGTCGGAGAACCGGCCGAGCGCCTGCGACAGCGTGAGCTCACCCGAGAGGTTCTGCGTGAACGTACGCGAGCCGTAGGCCGAGATGATATTGGCGCCGCCGTAGTCGCCGTAGAGCGCTCCGACTTCCCAGCGGCGCGCTGCGTAGTCGCTGAAGCTCAAGGCCGGCAGATCGAACTCCTCGCCGTCCGGATTCAGCGTGGTCTGCAGCTGCTCGAAGTGCACCCAGCCTTCTTCGCCACGCGCCACGCGCACCTTGAACCATTCCGTCCTGCGCTTGACGAGCTCGATCTGCTCGCCGCGCTCGGCCACGAAGAACTTAGGGTACCCCCGCCCCGGCCCGGTGTGGAGCTCGATATAGGGATCGGCGATTATGACCTCTCGGTACTCCCGTTCCGCGCCTGCCGCTCCTCCTGCGACAACGAACTGGCATAGCGACAGAAGGAGCACCAGCCAGCGCATCTACATCACCGGCACATCGAATGGGTTGTTGTAGTACTGCGCGCCGATGTCGAGCCACTCGGCGAGAAGCTTGAGCTCTGCGGCCGAGAGATAGCCGACGTGCGACCGGCTCGGGCATCCGCCGCCACCGGCGTCGAAGCACGAGAAGAAGCTCGAAACGCGGGCGCCGGCGGCGCTCATCGACGGCGCGACCGACACGGGCGCCAAGATCGGATTGCCCATGGCGTCGACGCCGACCTGCACTTGCTCGTCCTGCAACGCGCCACCGTTCAAGATCTGGCGGTTGTCGGCGAACAAGAGCTCGCGATACGCATTGAACTGGTCGGCCTCGTCGGGCGAGATGCCGTCCGTGAGGTCGAGCTGACCCGCAGGCACCGTCGCGGCAGCCACCGCGTTGACGGGCGCGTGGCACCCCGATTGCGCGCACGTGTTGTCGGCGATGACCGCCATCGTCATGGGGTCGATGACCTGACGCGACACGCTCCACAGCGGATGAATGTGCATCTCGTAGTTGATGATGACCCGGCACGCCGGCGTCCAATTCGCGGCGCAGTTTCCGCCCACGGGCAGCGGCGTCGTGAGATCCGAGTATGGATAGGAGAACGGCGCCGCCGGTGTGGTCGCACCGGGATCCGTCCAGACGTCCGAATAGACTATGTCGACGCTCGGCTCGAGCGCCGCACAGTCGGTTTGGCAGCTCACGCGCGTGCGCACGTCGGCCATCGTGTCTCCGGCGTCCGGCGAGAACATGCCCACCGTGTTCGGGAACGGCACGCCCGTGGCCGTCGCGCCCGCGTACGCGGCATTGAACGACGCGCTGCGGCCGTGCGAGAGATTGCTCGCCGGCGCATGGCAGCCGTTGCAGGTGAGCTCCTGCCCCGGAACCACCTGGAGCCAATTCTGGTGGCGCGCGGAGATGCGGCGGCCGTTCGCGTCGAGGACGCTGACCGCGAGCGCGACGTTCGCCGGAACCTTGATGCGCACCGAGCCGTCGGGCTCGATCGGCGCATAGCCGATGACCTCGCGCATGCCCTGCTGGATGTTCGGGCCGAACGCCGTGTCGTCGAGATCGACGGTATCCTCGTCGGGAATCGCGACGGCCTTTTCCACGCGCAGGAAGCGCGCCGGGCGGTTCGCGGCCGGCGTGATCACGGAATCGGCGACGGCCGCGATGTTGACGCTCGCCACGCCGTCGATGTCATAGACGCTGCGGATGTTGAGGATGCCCGCGCCCTCGGCCACGAGATCGGAGTCGAAGTCGACGCCGGGCAGCTTGTCGGGGATGAAGGTCGGATTGCGCCGCGGCTGCGCGGCCACGACGTCGGCGACGAGCACGCCCTCCACGCCGATCACGATCGGCTGCTGCGTCTGCGTCGTCGGGTCGTACATCCAGACGCCATAGAGCGGCGGCGCAACGACGGGTGCCGGGTTCGTCGCCGCGAGCCGCTCGGGCGTGCACGGCACGAAGATCTGCTGCGTCGGGTCCGCGGGATCCGGCTCGGCGAGCCGGCAGATCGACCACGTGGTCAACACGCGGCCCGTGCCGTCCCATAGCGGGAACGCCGAGCTGAAACGACCGCCCGCCGACGGCTCGAGATCGGTGCGAACCTGGTTCGGCGTCGCCGCGGTTTGAGCAGGGCCCAAGAGCCCGGCTGAGCTCGCAACGGGCTGGGTATTCTCGACGTAGGTCGGCGTGTCGATGATCGTGATCGCGCCGCCGAGCTCCGGATGATCGAACGGGCGCACGATGGCCATGATCCGGCCGTCGGCCATTTCGCGCGCGCTGATGAACTGCACGACGCCGTTGTCGGTGCCCGTCAGATGGCTCTCGGCTCCGTAGAGCAGCTCGAGCTCGGTGCCGTCGGGATTCATTTGATATAGGTGTAGGCCGTTGACGTTGCCGGCGTGATCCCAACGGCTGAACAGGACTTTGCCGTTGTCGAGCACGGTCGGCTCGTAGTCGCTGCTTTGATTGAACGACACCTGCCGGAACTCGTCGCGGCCGTCGTCGCGCATCACGTGGAGTACGAACGCGGGCTCATCCCGGTCCTCGTCGCGCGCGTCGAACTGCGGCTTGCCGTCGTTCAAAAGGATGGCCTTCGCCGTCTGCTGCCGCGTCGACACGAAGATGATGCGGCCGTCGGCCAGGTAATGGGGCGAGAGATCGTGACCTTGCTGCGCCGTGAGATCGGAGACGATGAGGCGGCGCAACGTGTCGGTGGCGATCACGTACTCCCAAATGTTCCACTTCGGCTGATCTTCGTCGTCGAGCGCGAGACCCTCGTCGACGGGGCCGCGCATCGCGAACAGGATCTTGGTGCCGTCGCTCGAAATCTCGACGCCCATGACGTCGCCGGTGCCTTCCGTGAAGCGCTCCGTGACGTTGCGCTCGGGCGCCGTCGGCGAAGCACGGTCGCGAACGTAGAGGTCGGTGCCGACACTGAAGCGCAGGATGTTGCGCAGGTCGGTGTTCGTCTGAAGATTCAGGTCTTCGTCGAACAGCGGCCCCTTCGTATAGGCGATCGGAAAGTCCGGCGCGACCGGGTCCGGGTCCTGGCCCGAGCCGACGCCGACGCTACCGTCGCCGCCGCTGCACGCGGCGACGAGCAAAACGGCGAGCGCCGCCACGGCCGCGCCAGCGGTTCTTGCGCGGACCAGCCAAACATTCCGTGTCTCGTAGCTCATGGAAAGTCCCTCTCCATTACCTGGTTCAGGGCCGATCCGAGCTCTGATCGATACGTCAACGACGCACTCCGGCTAGCAGCGCACGAACGACTTCCGTGCCGACCGTTCGCTTGCATAATCTCGCCACTGCCTGCGGAACGATGCGACGTAATGTCGGCACCCCGCCATCATGGGCATCGAGATTCGTGCCTACCGTTAACGTGATCACAGAACCCCTCCGGATCACCCACGCAACAAACT
>DATFFV010000256.1:0-9455 GCA_035249885.1 Gammaproteobacteria bacterium
TGTTGTCGACGGCGCCGAAATCGAGCCCGGCGAGGATTCGGTCGTGCCACCGGTCCGTCTCACGCACCTCGTCCTTTGCGGCGCCGAGGAGTGTGGCCAGGCGACGGCGATAAGTTCGTCGGCTCGCACTCATTTGAGCGGAAGCGTACGCTCATGCGAGCTGATCGGCGACACCGTAATCGGGCCGCTCGCGGGGGTCACGAGTGGCGGGCGCTACTCCGCCGTCAGGTCACGCCCGCCAGGTTCGGCGATGGTCCTGACCACGGCTCCCGAATCATGCGGTACGGGTGGTCGAAACGGTAACGACAAGGCCTTACGCCGCCATCGGCAGCTTGACCGGGGCCATTACCCTGGTAATCTGAAGTTTATGAGTACGCCGCACTCCAAGGTTACCGCCCAGGGCCAAATTTCGGTTCCGGTTGAGATTCGGCGAAAGCTCGGCGTAGGTCCGGGATCCGTGCTCGAATGGGATGCCGAAGGCGACCACGTAATCGTGCGCAAGGCTGGACGTTACTCGTCCGAGGACATTCATCAAGCGCTATTTGCCAAGGCGCCGAAGCGAAAGGCTTTGGGCGAGCTCAAGAAGGGAATAAGCCGCTACGTGAAAGCAAAGCATGCGCGCCGTTGACACGAACGTCCTCGTTCGCCTGGTGGTGCGCGACGATGCTCGGCAAGCGGCGTCGGCGGAGGCGTTTGTCGCCAAGGGGGCGTGGGTCTCCCACTTGGTACTGGCTGAAACCGCCTGGGTGCTCAGCGAGGTGTACGAATTGCGCGCGGCCGACGTAGCGAAGGCCATCGCGATGTTGCTGCGGCACAAATCGATTACGCTCCAAGATGGCGACACCGTCGCCGCTGCATTGACGCACTTCGTCAGCAAGCCGTCGCTTGGATTCTCCGATTGCCTGGTGCTGGAAACAGCACGCAAGGCGGGCCATTTGCCGCTCGGGAGTTTCGATCGCAACCTGAGCAAGCTGGAAGGCGTGGAGCGACTGAGCGGATAGGCGCCGTACACGCTCGACGCCCCGTGGTTCGTCGCGTCAGGCGAGCAGCTGCGCTCGGACTCCGTAGCGTTCGTAAACGGCTAGGGCGCGCCGATCGCAGGTGACGAGCTCCGCGCCGTTCTCCGCTGCCGTTGCCGCCACGAGCGCGTCGTACGCTGCGCCGCCCGCCACGCCGTGGTCCGGCAAACCGAGGACGAAGTCCCGGTAGGCCGCCGGACTGAGACGCAGAAACGGCTCCGGAAAACGGATAGCGAGGAAGTCGCGGACCAGTCCGCCGGCAACTCGGTGGGGAGCAGGCAGACGCGTCAGCACCGAATACGTTTCGAGCGCACAGTGCTCGATCAAGCGCATTCCGCCATCGAGCGCGCGCCTCGAGCGTTCGTGACTCTCATGCCACGACGCGAAAGCGGCGACGACCACACTGGTATCTGCCGCCTTCAACGCCTGACACGCTCGAGAGTTTCCCGCACCTGCTCGGCGGTGAGCACCGGTAGGTCGTCGTCAGGCACCGCGATGACGCCTTTGCCGCGCTTTTTCAGGCGCATCGGCGTAGCCGCGATCTCGATTTCCAGGCGTCCGTCGCCGGCTCGAATGTCCAACGGCTGACCCGGTCTCAGGCCGAGAGCCTCTCGCAGGGCCTTTGGCACGACTATTCGTCCCGCCGCATCGATTGTCGATTTCATGGTGTCGAAGCTACCACAAAAATGGCATATAGGGTGCCATCGGAATCGGCACTTCCACGGGTTTGTACGGCGTTGCGCCAACGAGGGCACGGCATCGCTGCGGCCGCCGCGCCGCGCAGGGCTACGCCCAACGCCGCCGCGAAAGGTGAAGCTTGTCACCCGCGAGGCTGTCCGGGTATGGTGCCAGGCTTCGCGGTGGCGCGGGACGGTATGGATCTCAAGTTCCTGGAGTTCGAACAGCCGATCGCCGAGCTCGAGGCGCGCATCGAGGCGCTCAAGTTCGTCGGCGAGGACTCGGAGGTCAATATCAACGAGGAAATCGCACGCCTCAAGAACAAGAGCGAGTCGCTGACGCGCAGTATCTTCTCGAGTCTCACCGCGTGGCAGATCGCGCAACTCGCTCGCCACCCGCAACGACCGTACACGCTCGACTATATCGAGAAGGTGTTCACGGATTTCCAAGAGCTGCACGGCGACCGCATGTACGCCGACGATCACTCGCTCGTCGGCGGGCTCGCGCGGCTCGACAACGAGCCCGTCGTCGTCATCGGCCACCAAAAAGGCCGCGATACGAAAGAGCGAGTGTGGCGCAACTACGGCATGGCGCGTCCCGAGGGTTATCGCAAAGGCTTGAGGCTCATGCACCTCGCCGAGAAGTTCGGCCTGCCGCTGATCACGCTCATCGATACGCCGGGCGCGTATCCCGGCATCGGCGCCGAGGAGCGCGGGCAGAGCGAGGCCATCGCGCGCAATCTGTTCACGATGTCGAGCTTGCGTGTGCCGATCGTCAGCGTCGTCATCGGCGAGGGCGGATCGGGTGGAGCGCTCGCGATCGGCGTCGCGGACCGCGTGCTCATGCTTCAGTACAGCATCTACTCGGTCATCTCGCCCGAAGGTTGCGCGAGCATCCTCTGGAAGAGCGCCGACAAAGCGGAGCTCGCGGCCGAGGCCATGGGCATCACGGCCGAGAGGCTCGCGAAGCTCAAGCTCGTCGACGACGTGATCCCCGAGCCGCTCGGGGGCGCCCATCGCGACCCGCAAATGATGGCCGATGCGCTCAAGCACTCGCTGGCGCAGACGCTCGCGGTGCTGCAGGCCGTGCCGATCGAGTCGCTGCTCGTTCAGCGCCGCAAGCGACTCGCCGGCTACGGAGTCTTCAAAGAGGGCTGAGCGCCGGCGACGCCGGAGCTTACGCGGCGCGCCATGCAGAGCGACGACGAGGAGCGACCCACTTCCGACCGCGAGCCCTTCTTGGCGGCGTTGCGCCGCGTGCTCGACGCGTGGGCGGTTCCAGCCAAGCCTCAGCGCATCACAGTCGCGTTGAGCGGCGGCCTCGACTCGAGCGTGCTGCTCGCCGCGCTCAAACGTCTCGACTTCGGCCCCGCGTTGCGCGCGCTGCACGTCGATCACGGTTTGCATGCCGACTCGAGCGTGTGGAGCGCCCACTGCGCCGCGTTCGCCGCGGACTTGAGCGTGGAGTTCGTCGCAAAACGTGTCGTGGTCGATCGCAACGGCGGGCTCGGGCTCGAGGGCGCGGCGCGCGAGGCACGCTACCGCGCGCTTCGCGAGTCGCTCGGGGCCGGCGAGTGGTTGCTCACGGCCCATCACGCCGACGACCAGCTCGAGACGCTGTTACTGCGGCTGCTGCGCGGCACCGGCGTGCGAGGCTTGCGCGGTATCTTAGGCTTGGAGCCGTTCGGAGCGGGCTCGCTGGGCCGTCCGCTGCTCGCTTTCACGCGCGACGAGCTCGCGGGTGAAGCGCGCGCCTTCGGCCTCACGTGGCTTAAGGACCCGTCGAACGACGAGACCCGGCACGACCGCAATTACCTGCGCCTGCGCGTGCTGCCGGCGCTGCGCGAGCGCTGGCCCGCGGCCGCGCACCAAGCGCAGCGATTGGCCGCGCAGATGGCCGACGCGGAGCGGTTGCTCGAAGCGATTGCAGCCAGCGACGCGGAGCCGCTCGCGGCGCCCTGGTGCGTGCCGCGCGCGACGCTCGCCGCGCTCGACGGCCCACGACAATGCAATCTCATTCGCTACCTCGTGCGCCGCGCCGGGCTCGGGATCGTCAGTGCCCGTAAGATCGACGAGCTTCGCGACGCGCTGCTCGGCGCGCGCCCGGGCGCACAGCCGCTCGTGCGCTGGCCCACGGGTGAGGGCCGCGTCTTTCGCGAGGCGCTCTATCTGCTCGCGCCGCTGCCGCCGCCGTCGCCGCCCGGCTACGAGGCACCGGTCGCGATCGGGGCCCCCTGGTCGGGCTCCGAGGGGCAAGTGGCCTTCGTACGCGCGCGCGGTGCCGACGGCTTGCCCGAGTCGTGGCTCGCGCGCGGGCTCACGTTACGGTTTCGCGGCGGCGGCGAGCGCTTCAAGCCGCACGGCCGTGGCCACCATCACACGCTCAAGCACTTGTTCCAGGAAGCCGGCGTCGTGCCGTGGATGCGAGCGCGCGTGCCCTTACTCTATCGCGACGCGGAGCTCGTCGCGGTCGGCGATCTCTGGGTCTCGAGCGCCGCCGACGCCGTGCCCGAGAACGAGCCGCGTTGGCGCGTCGAGTGGACGCCGGCATCGCCCGTGCTCGCGCCGGAGCCTCGTTAGCTCGTCGAAGCGCGTCGCGGGGCTGGTGACTGAAGGGCACTTTTAGTAACCTGCAATACCGTCTCCGATGTACCAAGCGCTCAACTTCGACGGCCGGACGATGGCTTCCTCAGGAAGCGGCGCCCGGCCCTCCCGGTTTTGACATGACGCGATTCATCTTCATCACGGGTGGGGTCGTATCCTCGCTAGGCAAAGGTATTACCTCGGCCTGCCTCGGCGCGATCCTCGAGGCGCGCGGACTCAAGGTCCGCCTGCTCAAGCTCGACCCGTACATCAACGTCGATCCCGGCACGATGAGCCCGTTTCAGCACGGCGAGGTCTACGTGACCGACGACGGCACCGAGACCGACCTCGACCTCGGCCACTACGAGCGATTCGTGCATACGCGCACGAATCGCATGAGCAACTTCACGACGGGCAAGATCTATTCGAACGTCATCGCCAAAGAGCGGCGCGGCGAGTACCTCGGCGCGACGGTCCAGGTCATTCCGCACATCACGGACGAGATCAAGCGCAACGTGCTCGCGGGCGCCGGCGACGCCGACGTCTGCATGGTCGAGATCGGCGGCACGGTCGGCGACATCGAGTCGCTGCCGTTCCTCGAGGCCATTCGCCAGATGGGCGTCGAGCTCGGCCGCGACCGGGCGCTCTATATCCACTTGACGCTCGTGCCGTTCATGGCGGCGTCCTCCGAGATCAAGACCAAGCCGACGCAGCATTCGGTCAAGGAGTTGCGCGGCATCGGCATCCAGCCCGACGTGCTCGTGTGCCGCTCCGAGCATGCGTTGCCGCGCGAGCAGCGCGCCAAGATCGCGCTGTTCACGAACGTCGAGGAGCGCGCCGTCATCTCGGCCGTGGACGTCGACGATATTTACAAGATTCCGATGCTGCTCGCCGAGCAAGGCCTCGACAGCTACGTCGTCGACAAGCTCAAGCTCGATGCGAAACCCGCGGACCTCTCGGAGTGGCAGGCCGTCGTGCATGCGAAGGCGAATCCGGAGGCCGAGGTCACGATCGCCATGGTCGGCAAGTACGTCGATCTACGCGACTCCTACATGTCGCTGACCGAAGCCTTGCGCCACGCGGGTATCCGCACGCGCACGCGCGTCAACATCCAGTACATGGAGTCCGAGGACATCCAGACCGAAGGCACGTCCTGCTTGAACGACGTCGACGCGATCCTCGTCCCGGGCGGCTTCGGCGAACGCGGCATCGAGGGCAAGATCGCGGCCGTGAAATTTGCTCGCGAGAAGCAGGTGCCGTATCTCGGCATCTGCCTCGGGCTCCAGGTGGCCGTCATCGAGTTCGCGCGCAACGTGGTCGGTCTTACAGGCGCTCATTCGACGGAGCTCAACCGCGGCACGCCGCATCCCGTGATCGCGCTCATCACCGAGTGGCACGACCGCGACGGCTCGCTCCAAGAGCGCACCGCCGCGTCGGACTTGGGCGGCACGATGCGCCTCGGGGCGCAGACCTGCTACGTCAAGGACGGCACGCTCGCGAGGGCTATCTACGGCGCCGCGGAGGTTTCCGAGCGACACCGCCACCGCTACGAATTCAACAATCGCTACACCGATCAGCTCGCGGAGGCCGGGCTGGTTTTCTCGGGTTTCTCACGCGACGGGCTCGTCGAGCTCATCGAGTTGCCCACGGCCCGCCACCCGTGGTTCTTCGCCACGCAGTTCCACCCGGAGTTCACGTCGAACCCACGCGACGGCCATCCGCTGTTCACGAGCTTCATCACTGCGGCGCGCTCCTGCCAAGGCCTCAAGCTGCCGCGAGTCGCGAGCGCATGAGGCTCGCCGGGTTCGACGTCGGCGACCGGACACCGCTTTTTCTCATCGCAGGGCCTTGCGTCATCGAGAGCGAGGCGCTCGTCATGACGACGGCCGAGCGCTTGAAGTCCATCACGAGCAGGCTCGCGATGCCGCTCGTCTTCAAAGCCTCGTTCGACAAGGCCAACCGCAGCTCCATGGGGAGCTTTCGCGGCTTGGGGTTGGAGCAGGGTTTGCGCATCCTGGAGCGCGTGCGCCGCGACCTCGAGGTTCCCGTGCTCACCGACGTGCACGAGGACTCGCCGCTCGACGAGATCGCCGCCGTCGTCGATGTGCTCCAGACTCCCGCGCTGCTCTGCCGCCAGACGGACTTCATCGTCGCCGTCGCGAGGCAAGGCAAGCCCGTGAACCTGAAAAAGGGGCAGTTCCTCGCGCCCTGGGAAATGCAGAACGTCGTCGACAAAGCGCGCTCGACGGGCAACGACACGTTGCTCGTCTGCGAGCGCGGCGTGTCGTTCGGCTATCACAACCTCGTCGTCGACATGCGCGCGCTGGCGATCCTGCGCGCGACACGCTGCCCCGTCGTGTTCGACGCGACGCATGCCGTGCAGTTGCCCGGCGCGCAGGGGGCCGTATCGGGCGGCGAGCGTGAGCACGTGCCGCTGCTCGCGCGCGCAGCCGTCGCCGCCGGCGTTGCGGGGCTCTTCATGGAGACGCACCCTACGCCCGAGGCCGCTCTTTGCGACGGCCCGAACGCCTGGCCACTGGGCCACGTGCCCGCGTTGCTGGAGCAGCTGCAGGCGATCGATGCGCTCGTGAAGGCGCGGCCCTATCTCGAGACCGAGTTTCACCTCGTGCACTAGCTTGGGAGAGCCGTCGTGAGTGCTATCAAGGACGTCGTGGGTCTCGAAATCATCGATTCGCGGGGCAACCCTACCGTCGAGGCCGAGGTCGTGCTCGCGAGCGGCGCGCGCGGTCGAGCCGCCGTGCCGTCGGGCGCGTCGACGGGCTCGCGCGAAGCCCACGAGCTGCGCGACGGCGACCAGAAGCGCTACCTCGGCAAAGGCGTGACGAAAGCGGTCGCCAACGTCAACGGCGAGATCCGCAAGGCCGTCTTAGGCTTGGACTCGGCCAAGCAGCGCGATCTCGACGGCCGGCTCGTCGAGCTCGACGGCACGGCCAACAAGGCGCGTCTCGGCGCCAACGGGATCTTGGCCGTGTCGCTCGCGAGCGCGAAAGCGGAGGCCGCGGAGCGCGGCGTCGCGCTCTACGAGCTGCTCGGCGAAGGCAGAAAGACCTACACGATGCCGCTGCCCATGATGAACATCATCAACGGCGGCGCGCACGCCGATAACAGCGTCGACATCCAGGAGTTCATGATCCTGCCCGTGGGCGCGCCGACGTTCGCCGAATGCGTGCGCTACGGCGTGGAGGTCTTTCACGCGCTCAAGAGCGTGCTGAAGGCCAAAGGGTTGAGCACGGCCGTCGGCGACGAAGGCGGGTTCGCGCCCGATTTGGGCTCGAACGAGGAGGCGTTGCAGACGATCGCCGCGGCCGTCGAGAAGGCCGGTTACGAGCTCGGCCGCGACATCTACTTGGGATTAGACGTCGCGAGCTCGGAGTTCTTCACGAATGGCGCATACACGCTCGAGTCCGAGGATCGCAAGTTCACCTCGGCCGAGTTCGCCGATTTCCTCGCAGGCCTCGTGGCGCGCTATCCGATCGTGTCGATCGAAGACGGGATGGCCGAGAACGACTGGGACGGTTGGGCCACCTTGAGCCGCCGGCTGCGCGACAAGATCCAGCTCGTCGGCGACGACCTGTTCGTGACCAACACGGCCATCCTGAAGCAGGGGATCGAGCGCAAGATCGCCAACAGCATCCTCGTGAAGCCGAATCAGATCGGCACGCTGACCGAGACGCTCGAAGCCATCGACATGGCCGTGAAGGCGGGCTACTCGGCCGTCGTCTCGCATCGCTCGGGCGAGACCGAGGACGCGACGATCGCCGATATCGCGGTTGCCACGGGCGCGACGCAGATCAAAACCGGGTCACTGTGTCGCACCGATCGACTTGCCAAATATAATCAGTTGCTTAGGATTGAACGTGCACTTGGAGTCAAGGCAAAGTTCGATGGAGCGCGGGCGTTTCCCGTCCCGCTCTGATGCGCGAGTGCCGTTTGCAGCGCGCTCGCGGCGCCGAAGGAGCTAGATGCGCTTCGTGATGATCGTGCTCGCAGCGGTGCTCGTGCTGCTGCAAGCAAGATTGTGGTTGTCGAACGGCGGCCTGCGCGAGGTGTGGCGCCTCGAGGCCGAAGTCGCGCGTCGCACCGAGGACAACGAGCGCCTGGCCGCGCGCAACGCCGCGCTCGACGCCGAGGTGCGCGACCTGAAGCAAGGGCTCGCCGCCGCGGAGGAGCGCGCACGCACGGATCTTGGCATGATCCACGCCGGCGAAACGTTCTACCAGATCGCTCCCGCGGCGCCGCCCGTCGAGCGCTGATAGACGAAGCGGCGCACGGTCGTCGCGATTCCAGGGCACGGCAGTTGCGAATCCTCCTTTCCAACGACGACGGGTACCAAGCGCGCGGACTGCGCACGCTCGCCGAGCACTTGCAGTCGATCGCCGAGGTCATCGTCGTCGCGCCCGACCGCAATCGCAGCGGTGCGAGCAACTCGTTGACGCTCGAGACGCCGCTGCGCGTCGAGCGTGTCGACGACAACCTCTACTACGTCAACGGCACGCCGACCGACTGTGTGCACATCGCGATCACGGGCCTGCTCGATCGCGAGCCCGATGTGCTGATCTCCGGTATCAACCATGGCGCCAATCTCGGCGACGACGTGCTCTATTCGGGCACGGTGGCTGCGGCCATGGAGGGGCGGTTCCTCGGCATCCCGTCGATCGCCGTATCGCTCGTGCTCGCGGGCCGGGAGCACTACGCGACGGCCGCGCAGCTCGTGCGGCGCCTCGTCGAGCGCAACGTGACCGATCCGCTGCCGACGGACGCGATTCTCAACGTCAACATCCCCGATCTTCTGCCCGACGAGCTCAAGGGCGTGCGCGTCACTCGGCTCGGCTTTCGCCACAAGTCCGAGCCGGCCGTGAAAGCGCTCGACCCGCACAACCGGCCGATCTACTGGATCGGTCCGGCCGGCGCGGGTCAGGACGTGGGCCCGGGCACGGATTTCCATGCTGTGGCGTCGGGCTACGTATCGGTGTCGCCGATCAAGGTCGACCTCACCGCCCACGCGGCGCTCGCGAAGGTCGCGACGTGGTTCGAGCGCTTCCAATGAACGGCCGCGAGCGCAACGGCATCGGCATGACCTCCGCGCGCACGCGCGACCGCCTCATCGATCGACTCAGGGAGGAGGGCATCAAGAACACGGCTGTGCTCGACCGCG
>DATFFV010000257.1:0-5671 GCA_035249885.1 Gammaproteobacteria bacterium
ACGCGCGACAAGTCGCCCAGGTTGTGTGCCACGGTCGTGGCCAAGGCCAGCGTGGTCGTCGCAGCGGCGTCGCGCTCGAGCGCATCGCTGAACGCGCGCTCCTCGCGGTCGAGCTCGGCATCGATCTCGGCGGCGAGCGTCAGGGCCTCGTCGTCGAGCCCGAGCACGAGGGCGCGCCCCATGGCGCCCGCCCGCACCGACAGCCACTCACCGTCGTGGCCGGACAGGCCATCCGTGACGCGCTCGGAGACGAGCGAGGGCTCGCGTGCCACGGCCTCGTCGATGAGGCCCCTCGCGGCGGCGAACACCTCGGGATCGCCGATCGCGACCCAGAGATGATGACGGATGTGGGCGTCGACGTCGGTCGGCACGAACGTCGCGACCGTCGCGTAGTGTGCCGCGAGGCGCAGCCGCAGCACGCGCAGCAAGGACGGGCCGTCGTCGAGCGGCTCGTCGACGGCTGCGTCGAGCAGAGCCGTAACCCCGGCCGCCGCGGGCTCCTGCCACAACCAGGCCGCCGTGTTGCGGACCTGCGCTACGAGGACGCTGTTCGAGATGCCGTTCTTCAAGCGAGCCCAGCGGGCAGCCGAAAAATGCTCCTGCACTTTCGGCATGTCGGCCATCCATGGCCGCCAAAAAGAGCGCCGCCGTTTGGGACGGCGGCGCTGGTTACGAAAGGAAGGCCTGCTCGAGCAGACCTTCGTGCAGCGTTAGATCGCGAGGCGGCCCGTGGCGATGCCGATCGTCTCCACCTCGGCGCCGAGCAGGTCGGCCATACCGAGCATGAGGTCCGACGTCGGCTGATCCACGGCAGCCTGGATGTGCCGGTTGCCGTGGAGCCGGCCGTTGGCGCGGCCGATCAAGGCGGCCGGCACGTTGTGCCGGTCGTGCAGCAAGCCGTTGCTCATGCCGGCGCCGAAGTAGATCAACGAGCTGTCGAGCAGCGTCCCATCGCCATCCGGCGTCGACTGCAGCTTCGCGAGGAACTCGCCGAGCTTGACCATCTGGTACGCCGTGATGCGCGCGTACTGATCGATGCTCTCCGGCGTGTTCTTGTGGTGCGACGTCGAGTGGTGCGGCTCTTTGACGCCCACATGCGCGTAGCTGCGGCCGCTGCCCTCGTGGCCGAGCATGAAGCTGAACACGCGCGAGATGTCGCCTTGGAACGCGAGGTGCAGGAGGTCGTACGTGACCGTCATGTGCTCGTCGAAGTCCTCGGGGATGCCGACGGGCCCATCGGACGCGGTCGCGATCGCACTCGAGCGCGCTTCCATCTTGTGCAGCTGCTCCTCGACGCGGCGGATGTTCGTCAGGTACTCGTCGAGAATCGCGTTGTCGCCGGCGCCGAGCACCTTTTGCAACCGCGACGTCTCGTGCATGACGGAGTCGAGCATGCTCTGCTTGGTCTTCAGGCGAGCCATGCGCTGCTCGGGCGTGCCGGGGTCGCCGAACATGCGCTCGAACGTGGCTTGCGGATTGACCGCGACGGGCAGCGGGCTCACGTCGTCGTACCACGACATCGTGTTGAAGAACACGCACGGATAACCGTCGCAGGCGCCGGCCGACGTGCCCATGTCCTCGGTGCCGACCTCGATCGAGCGCAGCGGCGTGTCGCCGGCGATCGCGTCGGCGATGTACTGGTCGATCGACTTTTTCGATTCGATGAGGTTGAAGTCGCCGTTGTGGCCGACGGGACCCGTGCCGTTCAAGAACGCAGCGCTCGCACCCATGTGGATGCCGCCCATGTTTTTCTTGCCCTCGGGCGCCTTCAGACGGCTGATCGTCGTGAGGTAGTCACGGAACGGCTCGAGCGGCTTCATGGTGCGGTTGAACTCGAAGCCCTTGCCGACTTTCTCCGGATGCCAGGTACCGGGATACACGCCGTTCGGCATGTAGATGGCGCCGAAGCGGAGGCGTTGGCCGGCCGCTGTCAGCGACTGCGCGGATGCCGCCGGCACCATCGCGTCGAGGAGCGGTAGCGCGATCGCAGTACCGAATGCGCCGTGCAAGAACGTTCGGCGATCCAAGTGCTTCTTCGTGATGAACATGGGCTACTCCCTCGTTTGCGCGATAGCCGTGCCCGCGCCTGCTGCCGGACCGTTGGTCCGCATCTGGAACGGATAGCTATCTACTATACCTAGGACTATGGAAACAAGGCTGTAATCGTGGTCGGCGGCATTTCTTACGATTTCCCGGACGACGGGCATGTCCGCCGGCTCGAGACCGCGACCTAGGGCATAAATCAGCAGCTTTTCGGTGACCGTGCTCGCGAACAGCTCGGGGTCGGCGAGCAGCGCCTCGCGGAGCTGCACGGGGCCGTCCACGGGCGTGCCGTCGGCCAGGACGCCGGCCGAATCGATCGCGAGGCCCTCGCGCGTGGTCTCACGCCAGCTGCCGTCGACGTCGAAATTCTCGAGCGCGAAGCCCACGGGGTCGATGTTGTTGTGGCACGCCGCGCAGGTCGGACTCGCGCGGTGCAGCTCGAGCTGCTCGCGCACCGTGGACGGCCGATCCTTGGGCGCGCTCTCCTCGAGCGCCGGCACGTCGCTCGGGGGCAGCGGCGGCGGATTGTTCCAGAACTCCGTGACGATGAACTTGCCGCGGATGATCGGCGACGTGCGGCTCGACGCCGACGTCAGCGCGAGCAAGCTGCCGTGCCCGAACAGGCCATAGCGGTTCGGATCCGCGACGTCCACCTTGCGGAAGCGCGCGCCGTAGACACCCTTGATCCCGTAGTGGCGCGCGAGGCGCTCGTTGACGAACGTGTAGTCGGCCGTGATGAGCTCGTGGACGGGGCGCCCTTCCCTGAGCACGTTCGCGAACAGCATCTCGGTCTCGCTGCGGAATCCCTTGCGCAGGTTGTCGTCGAAGTCCGGGAACAGCAGGAAGTCGGGCTTGACGCGCGACTCGAGGTTGCGGAGCTGCAACCACTGGCCCACGAAATTTTCGACGAGGGCATCGGCGCGTCGATCGGCGACCAGACGCCGCACCTGCGCCTCGAGCGTGCGAGCCTCGCGGAGCTCGCCGGCCTCGGCTAGCCTAAGCAGCTCGTCGTCGGGCACGCTCGACCAGAGGAAGAACGACAGCCGCGAAGCGAGCTCGAAATCGCTGATCGCATGGTTAGACCCGGCCGGGACGTCGGGCGAATCGCTCTCGACGCGGAACAGGAACCAGGGGCTCACGAGCGTGCGTGCCACCGCGGCGCGGATGCCGGCATCGAAATCGCCGCCGTCGGCGCGCTCGCCCTCGTAAAACGCGAGCGAGGCTTGGATGTCGTCCGTGGTGACGGGGCGGCGGAACGCGCGCCGGGCCAACGATGTGAGGATCTGCTCGGCGCACGCGGGTTCGTCAGCCGCGCTAGCCGGTCGACAGACGAACAAGCGCTCGCGCGTCGGCGTCTCGCTGACACCCGTGACGTTGTACGGGCCTTCCACGACGCCGTCCTCGAGCCGCGGCATACCCGACGGATTGTGCGCTTCGAGCGAGGCGCGCAGGCCGGGCTCCCAGGCGTTCTGCTCCGCTGCCGAGCGTTCGCGCCACGTGAACACCACCTCGTGTGGCCCTGCGGTCACGGGAAACGGCGGCGACGTCATCGCGGCGTTGACTTGATCCTGCGCAACGTTGATACCTTCCGCGACGCTGAGCTCGTGGAGCTCGGCGCCGCCGACCATCCCCGAGAAGACGGGCTTGCCGTCGACGAGCACGAGGAACTCGTGCGGGCGATCGTGGCCTTCGACACCGAACAACCCTTCCTCGACGCCGCGCACGAGGCGGCCCGAGAACACGTATTCGCCGTCGGCCGGGAACGTGTGCAGCACGCGCGTGCCGCCCCGCGTGCCGAGCGGCAGCCCGTCGAGATGCTTGTCTTGCGTGAGCTCGAACGGGAGACGATAGGCCGTGGCCGTGACTGCCGCGTCGGGGTTGCCGACCGTCATGTCGGCGACGCGCAACGCGACCGTGAGGTAGCGCTCGAGCAGCAGCGGCGAGGTCGTCAGAACCTCGGCGATGTTGTCGAAGCCGAAGTCGCCACCGTCGCTCGGCAACAGCGAGGACAGGTCGGCTTCGACGCCGAGCAGATCGCGAATCGCGTTGGCGTACTCGGCGCGATTGAGCCGGTGCACCTTGGTGTTGCCGGCGTAGGGATTGGCCGCGGCCGCAGCGTCGAGCGTGCCCTCGAGCGCGGCGACGAACTCGGCACGGGTGTCGTCGGACGGTTGCGGCTGCTCGCGCGGCGGCATGGCGCGGATCTTGAGCTTGCGCAGCGCCTCTTCCCAAACAGCCGGGTCGGAATGCACGTTGTCGGGGCGACGACTCTCGAACGAGAGCTCGCCCGTGAGCTCGGCGTCGTTATGGCACTCGACGCAATATTGGTCGAGCATGGCCCAGCGCTCTTGCAGCATCTCCTCGGGCGAGGGTCTAAGCAGGAAATACGCAGCGGCTCCCGCGACTGCGACACCTCCGGCACCCGCTACGTAGAACCAATTCCGCACGATTACCGGCCCCCTGCGACGTTGTTGGCTTGGGTGCCGGCATCGGCGAGCTCGCGCAGCAACGCGGCCACTTCGGCCGGTTGCGCGGGCCGCTCACTGTCGACGAGCGCGCCCGCGGTCGGCGGCGGCGGACGCGGCTGCTGCTCCGAGACGACTTGCAGCGCCGTCTTGCCGGCGCCGTCGGTGAGATTGAGATCGGCGCCGCCTTCGACGAGCGCACGCACGATCGCGAGCTTGCCCGCGAATGCCGCGAGATGGAGCGCCGAGTCGCCCGCGGACGTCTTCGTGTCGGGATCCGCGCCCGCCTCGAGCAACAGCGCCACGGCGTCGACGGGACTGCGATTGCTGATCTCGCGCCACGGCGGCTCCGTGCCTTCACGGATGTCGCCGGGCCCGCCGGCCATGCCGACGCCCTTGCCCCCGTCCATCGCGACCATGAGCGCGGTCTTGCCGCCCGTGTCGCCGGGCTGCCGCGGCCCCGTCTTGATCGACGTGGGAATCCAAGTGAAGTCCGGGTCGAAAGGCAGCATCAGTCGCAGCATCTCGACGTCGGCCGCGACGGCCGCACGATAGAACGGTGTCGCATTGGCCTTGGGATCGCAGCACATCGAGGTGCTGTGCATCTGCACGGCGACGGGCTTGTCGGGGTCGGCGCCGGCTTCGAGCAGCACCTTCGCGAGGTCGAGCGCCGTGAGCTCGTTGGGGTGATCGGCCCGCAGCCGGGAGCCGTCGCGGGCGCGCCAGTCGGTCGTCGCGTCGCGCATTTCCACGGCGTGGTAGAGCGAGCCGTCGTTGACGTCCGCGCCGAGCTCGATGAGCGTGGCCGCGAGATCGAACCGGTCGTTCACGATCGCGAGCATCATCGCGGTCGCTTCGTCCGCATTCGTGAGGTTCAAGTCCGCGCCGCCCTCCACGAGCCGCCGCACCACGGCTTCGTCGCCGTTGCGCACCGCCCACATGAGCGCCGTGAAGCCGCCGCTCGGATAGTCGACGCGTGTGCTGCGCTTCGTGAGCTCCGACGCGCGCGCCTTGAGATTCGGATTCGCGCCTTTGTCGAGCAACAAATCGACGACGTCGAGGTGGCCTTCGGCCGCGGCCCACATGAGCGCAGATTGCTCTTGGAGCGCTTCGACGGCGTTGACGTCCGCGCCGGCGCCGATCAGGAGCTCGACGGCCGCAGC
>DATFFV010000258.1:0-3091 GCA_035249885.1 Gammaproteobacteria bacterium
CCACGAGCGCAGAAAACGCGAACCCCGCTCGAGGCGCCGCTCCTCGGTTCCGGAGCGTAGTATCACGTGGTCGTCTTCCACGCCGACGACGACGGCGTAGTGCCAAACGGGCACGCGATCCACGCCCAGATTTTGCAGGACGAGTACGGGGCGGCGCGCCGCGAGCTCGGCGACGAGCGCGCCGGGCTCCGGCGCGATCACGTACGGGATGAAGCCGTGGCGGCGTGTAGCGCCGAGCAACTCCGGTTGCAGGCTGCCGCGCAGCCCCTCCACGTAGACGTCGCGCACGAGACCTTCGGCATCGACGGCGGCCCCTGCGTGCGCGAGAACCGTCGCGAGCGCGGCCGGCCCGCATTGGTAGTCGGTCTGCGGAAAGAAGGGTACGGCCGTGAGCTCCTCGGCCCGCGCGCCCGGGGGCAACTGCGGCACCGCGGCGCAGCCGGCGATACCGAGCGCCGCGACGCCGAGCGTAGCGACGCCGAGCGGAGCGAGGCGGAAGGCCGCGCTAGATCTTCTTGAAGATATCAATGACGCCGACGAGCTCGAGGATCAGCAAGACGATGAAGACGACGCCGGCGACGCCGAGCAAGTTGCCGCCTGCTGGCAGGCTCTCGAGATCCGTGGCGAGCAGCGCAAGCTCCTCGTCGGTGAGCGCCGCGATGCGCTCGTTGGCCGCGATGGGATCCACACCGTACTGCTCGAGGCGCGTGCGCACTTCCTCGCGTGCGAGCACGGCATCGATGCGCGCGAGCGCCGCGTCGCGGTCGAGGGTCGTGAGGTACTGCTGCGTGCTGATGACGCCGGCCCGGGCGGCGTTGTGCGGGACTGCGGCGACGAGCGAAGCCGCCAGCATGAGGGCGAGTGAGCTGCGATGCCGATTACGCATATAGCGACTCCAAAGCTCGTGCACTCGAAACCTAACGGTAGCGGAGCGGGGCGTTCGAGGCTAGTCCTCCGTCCACCAGGCCACGAATTCGCCGAAGTCGATGAGCCCGTCGTCGTTCGTGTCGATGTCTTGAAAGCCGACCTCGATCTCCTTGGGCGCCATGTCCGCCTCGAGCTCGTCGAGCATCTCAGCGAACTCGCCCACCTGAATGCGGCCGTCGGCGTCGCGGTCGTTGTAATCGAACGCTTCGCGCAACTCGTCGAGCTCTTCCGGGCTCGGCTTCTCTTTTTTCTTGCTCATTCGTCTTTCTTGCTCATTCGTCGCCGTTCCTCTCGGGCTTAGCCGGTGCCCCGTCATTGTCCCTTTTTTCGGGGGCCGGTGCGCGCTCTTCGAGCTCGGGCGGCGGGCGGCCGATGAAATCGTAGACGAAACCGACCATCGAGTTTAAGCCCGTGACGCGCATGACGAGCGCCGCGGCCGATAGCCAAATCGCGGGCACGAACGGCAAGGAGATGCTCGCCAGGATGAGTATCAAGCGATTGCCGTAGACGTCGGCGATGCGGCCCCAGGTCGTGAGCATGAGGAACTGCACGAACACGCTCGTTCCCGTGAGCACCGTGAACTCGAGGTAGCTGAGCGCAAGATCGCGCAGCATGTAGACGGTGAAGAACGGCGGCGAGGTTGTTGGCGCTGTGGTAGAGCACGAGTAGCACGAGCAGCGCCGGGATCGCGTAGCTGCGAAAGTGCGTCGGCAAGAGCAAGATCGGCAGCCACAGCAACGCCTGCAAGGCGCAGCCCATGATCACGAGCCGCCGCCGACCCACGTAATTGCCGAGCCAGGGCGAGAAGATTTGCGCCGACGAGGCGAGCAGCAGCGGCAACGTGCTCAAGAGCGCGATCTGCGGCGCCGTCGCGCGCAGGAACAACGCGAACGCGGAGAAATTCGCCCGCGCCGACTTGCACCGAAAACGCCATCCCGTCGCGGACGGAATGGCGTAGCGCTTTGTCGCCGGCTGGATCCTTGGAGAACTGAACGGCGGGGTCGCTCTTTAGATCGACACCAACAAGACGGCGCCCGGCGGAACGTGACGCGTCCCCTCGTCGCACTTGAAGGGCGGCGGCTGTCGATTGGGTGGGCGATCCGGGTACCAGATGCGGCATTCCCGTCGCAGCGGCGTAGATTCCCGCCGAACGCGATCCGTGCCGCTGTCGGCCCGGGCTCGCCAGGCGGGGGTCCGCGCTTCGACCGGTTCCTGCGCCTCGACCGGCGCAGGGCGGCGACGCTGCTCCGCACGATAAGGTCGTTGGCGCCCGTCGCCGCTGTCGGTGTAACTGCTCGGCGGCGCCGTCGCCGTAGCGAACGAGTCAGGCGAACGCCAGGTCTCGATGTCGCGGAACGACGGGCGCGAGGACGCTTGTCGCTGCACCGGTTCGTCCGGCGAAGCCCAGGTCTCGAGGCCGTCGGGAAGCGGGGCACCCGTTTGGCCGGACGCCTGCCGGGCCGCTGCCACCAACCGGGCATTGTAAGCGCGCAGCGCCCGATCGGCGGGAGCGAGGCTATGGGATCTCGACGCCATGACCTCCGCTTGCGAGTAGTCGCCGAGGTCGAGGCGGGCGAGGCCTAGGTAATGCCAGACCGTGGGATTACGCGGCTCGATGCGCAGGGCGCGCTCGAGCGCCACGGAGGCTTGTTCCGGGCGCCCCGCGCGGAGCTCTCGCTCCGCGTCCTGAAGCAAGGCGAGCACCGCCTCGTTGCCGCGACCCGACAGCCCCAAGGGACGATCGACCCCTCGCACGGTTCGTACCTCATCGCTGAGGCGTTCGACGGCGGCCGCGGTGTCCGCGACTATGGCGCTCAAGGCTCCGACGAGCAGAGCCAGGGCTGGGGCAATCGTTCTCATCGATCACTCCGCGAAGCGTTCCAAGTCCTGCGCGGATCGTGTGCCTAGAAAGGGCGCGACGCAAGGAGGTGCCGGTGTTACGGTTTCGGTTCAGCCGAAACGCTGGACTGGCACCACGGCTTCGGCTGGACCGAAACCGTAACACCGGCACCTCCTAGGTGCCGCCGTCCTCGAGCAGGCTGCGCAGCATCCAGGCGTTCTTTTCGTGCACCTGGAGGCGTTGGGTCAGCAGGTCGCACGTCGGCTGGTCGTTGGCCTTCTCGGCGGCCTTGAACGCCTTGCGCGCGGTCCTGGCGACGGCTTC
>DATFFV010000259.1:0-10204 GCA_035249885.1 Gammaproteobacteria bacterium
ATGAGCCAGCCGAAAGCCGCAGCCGTGCGCTCGGCGAGGGGCGCGTCTTCGTCGTAGAGCCGGCCGAGCGCGCGCGGCGGCGGCAACCGGAAGAACGGCTCGCGGAAACGCTGCACGCGCCCGCCCTCCTGGTCGACCGTCACGAGCAATGGCGGCTGGCGTACGGCGTGAATCTCGGCGACGAGCTGCGTGAGCTGCGCCACGCTCTCGAAATTGCGCGTGAATAGGATCACGCCGCCGACGAGCGGCGACGTGAGCCACGCGCGCTCGTCGGCCGCGATGGCCGTCCCGCGCAGATCTATCATCAGAGGGCCGAGCGACATCTTGGTCGTGCCCGTCAGCCGATGTCCACGACCGAGCCCACGGGCACGAGGTCGAACAGCTCGACGATATCGCGGTTGCCCATGCGGATGCAGCCGATCGAGCTGGGGCTCCCGAGCGGCTCGCTGTCGGGCGCGCCGTGGATATAGATGTAGCGCCGCATCGTATCGACCGGCCCAAGCCGGTTGCGACCGACCTCGGTGCCCGACAGCCAGAGGATGCGCGTGAGGATCCAGTCGCGGTCGGGGTTGGCTTGCGCAAGCGCGGCAGAGTAGATCTCGCCCGTCGGCCGGCGGCCGCGGAACACTGCACCCAGGGGTGCGTCCGCCCCGATCTTGGCACGCACGATGTGGCGGCCGCGCGGCGTCTTGAAGCTCCCGGCGAGCTCGCCCCCGCCGTGCTTCGACGTCGAGACCGCGTATTCTCCAAAGCGGTGGGCGCCGCGCCAAAGCGTGAGCTGCTGCGCGGCGAGCGACACCCGCAGAGTCACGGATTGCGTTCGGCGGCGGTCCATCGGCGATACGGATGATTCACGAGCGAGACGTTGTAGTAGCGCGGCAGATGCGTGACTTCGGCGCCGGCCCAGGGTGGCCGCGCGAACGCTTGATCCTCGCGGTCGAGCTCGAGCTCGGCGACGACGAGCCCTAGGTTGTCGCCGTGGAACTCGTCGACTTCCCACTCCATGCCACCGTACGGCACGAAGTGCCGCGTCTTCTCGATGAGCGGGCCGACCGCGACCGCGAGCAGCTCGCGTGCGTCGGCGACGGGCAGCGCGTACTCGTACTCGAGCCGCGACGCAACGAAACCGCCGGACTTGATGTTGAGCCACGCATCGTCACCCGCGATGCGTACGCGCACGGAGGTGCGGTCGCTGCCCGCGATGTACCCCTGCGTCATGCGTTGCTGCCGCTCGGCCAGCGCTCGCCAGCCTTCGCTCGTGAGCAGAAATTTGCGCTCGATCTCCTGCGCCATGCGCCGATGATAACCTCAGTCGCGCTCGAACAGCGCGAGCGCCTCGATGTGATGAGTGTGCGGAAACATGTCGAAGACGCGCGCGGTGCGCAGTCGAAAGCCCTGGCCGATGAGCGTTGCGGCGTCGCGCGCGAGCGTGGCCGGATGGCACGAAACATATACCACGCGTCGCGGCACGCTGCGGTGCAGCTCGGCGATCGGCTCGGCCGCGCCCGTGCGCGGCGGATCGAGTACGACGACGTCCCAGCGCTCGCGGTAGAACCCCCAGTCGGAGCTCGCGAGGTCGGCGGTTGCAAATCGAGCGTTGCCGACGCCGTTCGCCGCCGCGTTGCGCGCGGCGCGCGCCACGAGCCCCGCGTCGCCCTCGACGCCGGTCAGCACTTCCGCGCGTTGCGCAAGCGGCAGGCTGAAGTTGCCGAGCCCGCAATAGAGGTCGAGCACGCGGTCGGTCGGCCGAACGTCGGCGAGCCCGACGGCCGTCGCGACGAGCTCGGCGTTGACGCGGGCGTTGACTTGCACGAAGTCCGTCGGCAGGAACTCGAGCGTCAAGCCGAACTCCGCCAACCGATAACGCAGCGGGCGCGCCGGCCCGAGCGGCGTCACGGTGCCTGGACCGCCGGGCTGCAGGTACATGTCGATACCGTGCCGCGCGCCGAACTCACGGAATGCCTGCTCGTCGGCTACGCTCGGCGCCGCGAGCACGCGCAGCACGAGCGCGCTGGCCTCGTCGGCGACGGCCGCCTCGATCTGCGGCACGTGTTCCTTGACGCTGCTGTTTGCGATGAGCGCGGCGAGCTCGCCGAGGAGGCCGTCGATGGGCGGCATGAGCACGGGGCAGCGACTCATGTCGGTGATCCAGCGGCCGGCGCGCTCGCGGAACCCGACGAGCACGCGGTCCTTTCCAGCCACGTACCGGACGCCGAGCCGCGCGCGGCGGCGGTAGTGCCAGGGCTCGCCGACGACGGGCGGCAACCACTCGTCGGGCTCGACGCGCCCGATGCGCTTCAGCGTCTCGCGCCCGACGCCCTCTTTGAACGCGACTTGCGCGCCGTGCTCGAAGTGCTGAAGAGCGCAACCGCCGCAGCGGCCGAAGTACTCACAAGCCGGCGCCGTGCGCGTTGGCGCCGCGTCGAGCACGCGCAGGAGATGGGCTTCTTGGAGCTTGCGGCGCCGCTTGCGCAACGCGATCTCGACACGCTCGCCCGGCAGCGCGTCGGCCACGAACACGCGCCGGCCGCCCAAGTCGGCGACGCCGATACCGTCGTGAGTCAAGTCGACGATGGTCGCGACGACCGGCTCGTCAGCGGCCATGCCGCGTCGCTCGCCAGAGCGCGAGGTACTGCGTGAGGTGGGGCTTGCCCGACTGCTCGAGCTTCGTCTCGACGACCTTGATCTCGCGTTCGTAGCCCGCGGCATCGAGGTCGCCACGCGTGAGCTCCCAGCGCAAATAGATGAGATAGGTGTTGAGCACGTCGGCCTCGCAATAGTCGCGGATCGCGGCGAGCTCGCCGCGCTGATAGCTCGACCAGACCTGAGCGCCGCCGATACCGAGCTTGCCCGGCAAGCCGACGAGCTGCGCCACGACCTCGAGCGAAGCGCGGCCGCTCGCGCCGTAGCCCGCGAGCACGTCCATGAGATCGACGTGGCGCCAGTGATAGCGCGAGAGATAGTTGTTGAAGCGAAACTCCCGATCGCTCTCGCCGACTTCCCAGTAGCGGTGTGCGTCGATGCCGTGGCGCAGTGCGCGATAGGTGAGCACGGGCAGATCGAACCCGGAGCCGTTCCAGGACACGAGCGTCGGCGTATAGCGCTCGAGGCCGTCGTAGAAGCGCTGCACGAGCTCGCGCTCGGACGACTTCTCGTCACCCAAGCTGAAGATCTTGAGGCCGTCGCCGGTGCGCATCACGATCGAGATCGCCACGACGCGCTGCAGCGGCGGCGGTAAGAAATCCGTTTGCCTCGCCTGCCTCTGCTTCGCGAACATGGCCTTCGCGACGCCGGCATCGTCGAGATCGCCGAGCTCGTACAGCCGCCGGCCGAGCTCGACGTCGGGCACGGTTTCGATGTCGAAGACGAGCGTATTCATGCTGGCCCCTTGGCGCGGCTCGACGGTGCGGCCGGATCCGCTCGCAGCAGCACGGCGACGGCCACGATGAGCCCCGCTTCGTCGCTGAGCGTGAGATGTCCCTCGCCCACGCCGAGCCTATCGCAAAGCGCTCGCCCGCGCGCCGAGTAGACGACCTGCGGCTGGCCAAGCGCGTTCGGCAGCATGCCGACGTCGCGCACCCAGATACCGTTCGCGAACCCCGTGCCGAGCGCCTTGACGACGGCTTCCTTCGCGGCGAAGCGCATCGCAAGGAAGCGCACGGGGCGCTTTGCCTTCCGGAACAGCTCGAGCTCGGCATCGAGCAGCAAGCGCCTCGCGAAGTGCTCGCCGAAGCGCTGCCAGGTCCGCTCGACGCGCGCCTGGTCGAGAATATCCGTGCCGATGCCGAAGATCACGCGCGCGCAGCAAGCATGAGCGCCTTCATCTTCGCGACGGCACGCGCGAGCCCGTCGAACAACGCCTGCGCCACGATGGCGTGCCCGATGTTGAGCTCGACGATCGTGGCGATCGCCGCAACGGGCGTGACATTGTGGTAATTGAGGCCGTGGCCCGCGTGCACTACGAGGCCGAACGATTGCGCGCGCGCCGCAGCCGAGCGCAGACGCTCGAGCTCGTGCGCGGCCGCTGCACCCTGTGCCTCGGCATAGGCGCCCGTGTGCAGCTCGACGACCGGGGCACCGGCTTTCGCGCTCGCCTCGATCTGCTCCGCGTCGGGGTCGACGAACAACGAGACGCGAATGCCGTGCTGCGTAAGACGCCGACACGCCGCGGCGATTCGCTGCGTCTGACCCGCGACGTCGAGGCCACCTTCGGTCGTGAGCTCCTCGCGCCGCTCCGGCACCAAGCAACAATCGGCGGGGCGGTGCTTGACGGCGAAATCGAGCATCGACTCGGTGACGGCCATCTCGAGATTGACACGTGTCTGCACCATACGCAGCAGCACTTCGACGTCGCGCGGCTGAATGTGGCGCCGGTCCTCGCGCATATGCACCGTGATGCTGTCGGCACCGGCTTGCTCGGCGAGCAACGCGGCCGTCACGGGATCTGGGTAGCGCGTGCCGCGCGCTTGCCGCACGGTTGCGACGTGATCGACGTTGACGCCGAGGCGTATCGGTTCCATGACTGCCACTAAAGTCCGCGACTCACGATGTCCTGCAAGACGAGCCGGCTCTTGAGCGGCCGCTCCCCGAGATGCGCCTTGAGCGCGCGCCCGAGCAACCTCTGCGCGGTACGTAAGCTGCTGTCGTCGTCGAGCACGCGGTCGCGCAACGACTTGAGATCCCGGCCCGAGTAGACGTCCGCATCGGTGTCGGCGTGCTCGGCGCGGCTTACCCCTTTCTCGAGCTCGTAGACGTAGGAGCACTCGGCTCGCAAGGGCTCTCCCGTTGCGGAGTCGCCGTCGAGCTCGAGGCCGTAGCCCAGCGCATGCAGTAGCTCGAGCTCGAAAATGCGCAACTCCCGAGCGAGTCGCTGAGTCTCGGTGAGCAGCGCGAGGCAGCGACTATAGCAAGAAAAGACATCGGCGTTCGGATCGCCTCTGGCTGTGAGACGCAGCAATAACTCGTTCATGTAGAACCCGGCGAGCAAGCCATGCCCCGCGAGGGTGTAACCTAAGCCCGCGGGCTCGACGTTCGTTAGGCGCCCGAGCTCACCGCGCCGCACCCACGACACGCGCAACGGCCCGAACGGTTGCAGCAACGCGCGCTGGCGGCTGCCGGCGCGCCGCGAGCCTTTCGCGACGAGGCCCACACGACCGTGTGTGGCCGTCATGCACTCGAGCAGTTGACTCGAATCGCGATAGGGCCTCTGGTGCAGCACGAACGCGTGCTCGAGTAGCACCTGCTCGCGCTCGGCCATTTACAACTCGAAACCGAGCCGAGTGAGCTCGCGTTCGTTGTCGGCCCAGTGCTCGCGAACTTTGACCCAGAGCTCGAGGTGCACGCGCTCGCCGATGAGCTCGCGCAGCTCCTGCCGCGCGAGGGTACCCGCTTGCTTGAGCACCGCACCCGCCTTGCCGATGACGATCTTCTTGTGGCTCTCGCGCTCGATCCAGACGATCGCGTGCACGAGACGCTGGCCCTCGTCGTTGTGGCCGAGGTGCTCGACCTCGACGGTGAGTCCGTATGGCACCTCCTGGTGCACGAGCGTCATGAGCTTCTCGCGGATGACCTCGGCGATGCGAAACGCGAGATCGCGGTCCGTGACCATCCCCTGCGGGAACAGCGCGGGCGCGTGCGGTAACCGCGCGACGACCTCGTCGGCGAGCCGTTCGAGGTTCTCGCCCGTCCTCGCGGCCACCGGCACAAGCGCCGCGAACGGCACCTCCGACAACCGCTCGAGCGTCGGCAGCAGCTCGGTCTTGCTCGCGAGCGTGTCGATCTTGTTGATCACGAGAAACGTGCGGTCGAGCTTGGCGCGGACGATCTCGATAAGCGCGCGATCCTGGCCCGTGATCTTGCCGGCCTCGACGACGAGTAACGCCACGTCGCACTCATCGAGCGCCTGATGGATTTGCCGGGCCATGAGCCGATGCAGCACGCGCGTCGTGCGACGCGCATGCCCCGGCGTATCGATGAACACGGCTTGATGCTGCCCGCGATTGAGCACGCCGAGGACGCGCTGCCGCGTGGTATGCGGCTTGTCCGTCACGATGCTGAGCTTCTCGCCGACGAGCGCGTTGAGCAGCGTCGACTTACCGACGTTGGGTCGTCCTACGATTGCGACGAGGCCGCAGCGGCCGACGGTTTCAGTCTCGCTCACCGGTCAACACCGCAAGCATCGCTCGAGCGGCTTCTTGCTCGGCGCGGCGGCGGCTCTGCCCTTGACCGGTCGTATGAGCATTCTTCTCTTTGACTTCGCAAGCAACGATGAACGTTTGTTCGTGGTCGCGCCCGTGCACGGAGTCGACGACGTAGGACGGCAGCGACAGCCCGCGCCCCTGTAACCACTCTTGCAGCCGAGTCTTCGGATCCTTGAGCGTCGCCGCATCGGGCAAGCTCGCGAATTCTCCGGCGAACATGAGATCGACGACAGCTTCCGCTGCCGTCGCGCCGCCGTCAAGCAACACGGCGCCGAGCAACGCCTCGACGGCGTCGGCCAGAACGGCCGCGCGCTGGGCCCCTCCCGAGCGCAGCTCGCCGGGGCCGAGCGTGAGCTGCGCGTCGATGCCGAGCCGCTGGCCGATGGCTGCGAGCGTCGCTTCCTTGACGAGCGCGGCGCGCGCCCGGCTCAAATCGCCCTCGGTGTCGTCGGGGCGCAGATCGAACAGACGTTTCGCAATGACGAAGTTGAGGAACGAGTCGCCGAGATACTCGAGCCGTTCGTTGTTGGTCTTCGAGGCGCTGCGGTGTGTCAGCGCAAGATCGAGCAGAGAGAGATCGTTGAAAGCGTAACGAAGCTGGGCCTCGGCCCAGCGGGCATGACTCACCGCCGGATCTCGACCTGCTCGTCGTAGGCCACGAGGAGATAGATGTCGGCGATGTAGGTAGCGCGCTCGTCGTACGCCACGCGGAGCGTATAGCCGTTCTTGCTCTGGGTGATCTTGAACGAATCGATATCCAAGTTGATGTCCTCGACCGAAAAGCGCTTCGCGAGCTCATTGCGAATCGACACAGGTGTCGCGTTCTGGCCGCTCAAGTCGCGCTCGACGTCAGCGAGAATCGTATTCATACGCATGCTCTTGATGTACATCGGCGTGACCTTGACCACCGCCAAGCCGACGATGCCGACGAGCATCGCGATAATCAAGAACCCGAGCGCCGTCATGCCCGCTTGCGCGTGCCGCGTCGACGTCACTCGATGCCCTCGCCGATTCGATTCCATCGCGGTCCTCCTTCGGACGGCCACCGCCAGTTCATCCATACGCCGGTGGCACGACCTACAATGTTGCCTTCAGGCACGTACCCGACCAAGTCCAAGTAGCGGCCATCCTGGCTCTCGTCGCGGTTGTCACCCATGACGAAGTAGTGCCCCGCGGGCACCTCAAAGAGGCCCCCCGGGCTCGGCGGCAATCCCCGCGTCTGCAGTACGCGGTGGCGGTGCTCACCGAGCTGCTCGTACCCGAGCACCCTATCGACGCCTTCATCATACGGCCCGGCGAGCTCGATCGGCACGACCTCTCCGTTGATCGTAAGCCGCTTGCTCCCGGGATCGTATTCCACAGCGTCGCCCGGCAACCCGACCACGCGTTTGACGTAGTTCACGCTCGGGTCGAGCGGCAACCTGAACACGATCACATCGCCGCGCTCGGGAGTGCCGATTTCGACGATCCTGGTATTTATAACCGGCAGACGCAGCCCATACGCGAACTTGTTCACAAAAATGAAATCGCCCGCAAACAGCGTCGGCAACATCGAGCCCGACGGGATCCGGTACGGCTCGAACAGGAAGGAGCGAATCACGAGGACAATCAACAACACCGGAAAGAACGACTTGGCGTACTCGACGGGAATCGGCTCCCTGACCGAAGCACCCGCCGCAGCCGCGGCCACGCGGCCGCGGGCCAGGAGCAGCACGTCGAGCGCCCAGATGATACCTGCCAGGGCGGTCAACGCCACGAGTGCACGTTCGATATACACGTCGTCTACCCTTCGTCAGCGCCCCGTCACTTCTTGTCCGATCGCAGAACGGCGAGAAACGCTTCCTGCGGAATCTCGACGGCGCCCACTTGCTTCATGCGTTTCTTGCCGGCCTTCTGTTTTTCGAGCAGCTTACGCTTGCGCGTGACGTCGCCGCCGTAGAGCTTGGCCGTGACGTCCTTGCGAAAGGCCTTGACCGTCGAGCGCGCGACGATCTGGGAGCCGATCGCGGCCTGCACGGCGACCTCGAACTGCTGCCGCGGGATGACTTCCTTGAGCGTCTCGACGATCTTGCGTGCTTTGCGCTCGATGCCGTCGCGGTGGCCGATGAACGCCATCGCGTCGACTTTATCCCCGTTGATCAGGATGTCGAGCTTCACGAGCGGCCCAGCCTCGAACCGCAGGAACTCGTAGTCGAACGATGCGTAGCCGCGGCTCACCGATTTGAGGCGGTCGAAGAAATCGAGCACGACCTCGGCGAGCGGCAGCTCGAACTCGATCTGCACTTGCCTGCCCGAGTATTGCATGCGCTTCTGTGTGCCGCGTTTCTCGATGCAGAGCTGGATGATGGCGCCGAGATACTCCTGCGGGACGAAGATGCTCGCGTGGATGATCGGCTCGCGGATCTCGGCGATCTTGCTGGGCTCTGGCAAATCGGCTGGGTTCTCGACCTTGATCGTCTCGCCCGTCGTCGTCTGAATTTCGTAAACGACCGTCGGCGCCGTCGAGATCAACGATAGATCGTAACCGCGCTCGAGACGCTCTTGGATGATCTCCATGTGGAGCAGTCCCAAGAAGCCGCAGCGCATCCCGAAGCCGAGCGCGGCGCTGACCTCGGGCTCGAACGACAGCGACGAATCGTTGAGCGCAAGCTTCTGCAACGCCTCGCGAAATTTCTCGTAGTCGTCGGAGACCACGGGGAAGAGGCCTGCGAAAACGCGCGGCTGAATCTTGGTGAACCCCGGCAGCGCCGCGACGTTCGGCACGTTGGCGTCGACGATCGTGTCACCGACGGGCGCAGCGTTGATTTCGCGAATCGCGGCGATGAGGAACCCCACCTCGCCCGCCTTTAGCTCTGCGCGTACCGATACGCGCGGCGTGAACACGCCGAGCCGTTCGACCTCGTACTTGCGCTGCGTCGAATGAACGATGACGCGCGACCCCACGCGCACGACGCCGTTGACGACGCGCACGAGCGACACGACGCCGGCGTAGCTGTCGAACCACGAGTCGATGATGAGCGCCTGCAACGGCGCTGTTTCGCTGCCGCGCGGCGGCGGAATTCGCTCGACGATGCGCTCGAGCAGCTCGTCGACGCCGAGGCCCGTCTTGGCGCTGATGAGCACGGCGTCCTTGGCCGCGATGCCTATGATGTCCTCGATTTGCCCGATGACGCGCTCGGGGTCGGCCGTCGGCAGATCGATCTTGTTGATGACGGGCAGGACCTCGAGGCCTTGCTCGATGGCCGTATAGCAGTTGGCGACGCTCTGCGCCTCGACGCCCTGCCCCGCGTCGACGACGAGTAGCGCTCCGTCGCAGGCCGCGAGCGACCGCGACACTTCGTAGGAGAAATCCACGTGACCCGGCGTGTCGATGAGGTTGATCTGGTAGTCGACGCCGTTGCGCGCCTTGTAGTTGAGCGCGACGCTCTGCGCCTTGATGGTAATACCGCGCTCGCGCTCGAGGTCCATCGAGTCGAGCACTTGATCCTCCATCTCACGCGCCGTGAGCCCGCCGCACAATTGAATGAGCCGATCGGCGAGCGTGGACTTGCCGTGATCGACGTGCGCGATGATCGAGAAATTGCGGATCCGGTCCATGGGCATGGGCATGCCGCCTCCCGGCGGCGGCGCGGATTATAGCGGTATCGCCGCCGCAGCGCCCTTGGCGCTACAGCGAGTCGAGAAACCGCTGCACGCGGTCGCGGTCGAGCGGATAGCCCGAGAGCTCGACCTCGCCGGCCGCGAGCACGGGGATTCGAAGGCCGTAACGCCGCTCGAGCGCCACGCTCCCGTCGACGTCGACCGTTTCGATGGTGATGCCGTCGCGAAGCATCGGAACGAGGTCGGCGACGAGGGCCTCGCAGAGATGACACTCGGGCCGACCGTAGAGCGTGAGCTTCATGCTCGCTCCCGATCGACGGGCCGGACTGCGAGCCGCGCGAGCATCGCGCTCTCGAGCCGCCGGCGCAGTACGACGACGCCGAGCGCCGCGCCGCCGACGGCCA
>DATFFV010000260.1:0-2133 GCA_035249885.1 Gammaproteobacteria bacterium
TTCATGCTCGACTGGCGGCTCAAGGCCTATCGCCGTTGGGTGAAGATGACGGTGCCGACCTGGGCGCACGTGCATTACCCGCCCATCGATTACCAGGCAATTTCGTACTACTCCGCGCCGAAGCAGCGCGGCGACGGGCCGAAGTCGCTCGCCGAGGTCGACCCGAAGCTGCTCGAGACCTACGACAAGCTCGGCGTCCCGCTGCACGAACGCGCTCGTCTCGCGGGCGTCGCCGTGGACGCCGTTTTCGACAGCGTCTCGGTGGCGACGACGTTTCGCGAAAAGCTCGCCGAAGCCGGCGTGATTTTCTGCCCCTTCTCCGAGGCCGTGCAGAAGCACCCGGAGCTGATCGAGAAGTACCTCGGCAGCGTCGTGCCGATCGGCGACAACTTCTACGCGGCGCTCAACTCCGCCGTGTTCACGGACGGCTCGTTCGTGTATGTGCCGAAGGGCGTGCGCTGCCCAATGGAGCTTTCGACTTATTTCCGCATCAACGAGACGAAGACCGGGCAGTTCGAGCGCACGCTGATCGTGGCAGATGAGGCAACATACGTGTCATACCTTGAAGGTTGCTCTGCACCTCAGCGCGACGAGAACCAGCTCCACGCCGCGGTCGTCGAGCTGGTCGCCCTCGACGACGCCGAGATCAAGTATTCGACGGTGCAGAACTGGTACCCGGGCGACGAGAACGGCGTCGGCGGCATCTACAACTTCGTGACCAAGCGCGGCGACTGCCGCGGCCGCAACTCGAAGATCTCCTGGACCCAGGTCGAGACGGGCTCCGCGATCACCTGGAAGTACCCGAGCTGCATCCTGCGCGGCGACGGCTCGGTCGGCGAGTTCCATTCCGTCGCGCTCGCAAACCACCGCCAGCAGGCGGATACCGGCACCAAGATGATCCACATGGGCAAAAACACCAGCTCCACGATCGTCTCGAAGGGAATCTCGGCGGGGCACGGCCAGAACGCCTACCGCGGCCTCGTGAAGGTGCTGCCGGGCGCCGACGGCGCGCGCAACCACACGCAGTGCGACTCGCTGCTGATGGGGCCGCACTGCGGCGCGCACACCTTTCCCTACATCGAGGTGAAGAACCCGACGGCGGTGGTCGAGCACGAGGCCACGACCTCGAAGATCTCGGACGACCAGCTCTTCTACTGCCTGCAGCGCGGCATCTCGGCCGAGGACGCCGTCAACATGATCGTGAACGGCTTCTGCAAGCAGGTGTTCCGCGAGCTGCCGATGGAGTTCGCCGTCGAGGCGCAGAACCTCCTCGCGGTCAGCCTCGAAGGAGCCGTGGGATGAGCGAGGACCGGATGATCCTCGACGTGCAGAACCTGAAGGTGCGCGCGGGCGAGCGCTTGATACTCAATGGACTCTCGCTCGCGGTGCGCGCGGGCGAGGTGCACGCGATCATGGGGCCGAACGGCTCCGGCAAGAGCACGCTGACCGGAGTGCTCGCGGGCCGGCCGGGGTTCGAGGTGGTCTCGGGCAGCGCGAGCTACCTCGGCCGCGACCTCCTTGCCATGCCGCCCGAGGAGCGCGCGCGCGAGGGACTCTTCCTCGCCTTCCAGTACCCGGTCGAAATCCCGGGCGTCAACAACGTTTACCTGCTGAAGGCCTCGCTCAACGCGCTGCGCAAGCATCGCGGCCTGCCTGAGCTCGACGCGTTCGAGTTTCTCGGCCTCGTCAAGACGAAGCTGGCGGCGATGCGCATGGAGGAGAGCCTCCTGAACCGCGGCGTGAACGAAGGATTCTCCGGCGGCGAGAAGAAGCGCAACGAGATCCTGCAGATGAGCCTGCTCGAGCCGACGCTCGCGCTGCTCGACGAAACCGACTCGGGGCTCGACATCGACGCGCTGAAGGTCGTCGCGGACGGCGTCAATGCCCTGCGCTCGCCGGAGCGCGCGATCGTGCTCGTCACGCATTACCAGCGCCTCCTCGACCACGTGGTCCCTGACCGCGTGCACGTGCTCGCCGGCGGCCGCATCGTGAAGAGCGGCGGCCGCGAGCTGGCGCTCGAGCTGGAGCGCCGCGGCTACGACTGGCTGCGCGAAGGAACGGCGGCAGCATGAACGCGACCGCACCCATCGACCGCATCGCCGCGACGCACGCGAGGCTCGCGTCCACGCTTCC
>DATFFV010000261.1:0-5367 GCA_035249885.1 Gammaproteobacteria bacterium
GCCGCACAAAGGCGAGCACACACATGAGACGAACGTTTCTTGCTGCGGTCGGAGCGATATCGCTCGCCGGCGCCGCCGGCGCCCAGGACGACCTGGGCGCGCGCCTGTACTTCAACCACTGCGCCGCGTGTCACGGCGAGACCGGCGAAGGCGACGGGCCGGTCGCCGTGACGCTCCAAACGACGATACCGAATCTGCGCGCCCTCGCGCAGCGCAGTAACGGCACGTTTCCGTCCGACGCCGTGCGGAGGTACATCGACGGCCGCGAGCTCAAGGCCGCTCACGGCGACCGGCAAATGCCGATTTGGGGCGACGTGTTTCGCGGACCCGAGCAAGGCACGGCACAACGCACCGTGCGGCGGCGCATCGACGCGCTCGTCGACTTCATTGCGATGCTGCAGTACCGCTAGGCGCCACCGCGCCGACAGTACGATTGCTCACAGGCTTGCGAACGACAGGAGTATCGAGATGCGCATCTTCAGTCCGGCGATTCTCATTGCGATCACCGTGGGAGTGTCGGCGTCCGGAGCGGCACGCGCACACTGCGACTCGCTCGACGGTCCCGTCGTGCGCGATGCACAGGCGGCTCTCGACCGCGGTGAAGCGACGATCGTTCGCAAGTGGGTTGCGCCGGAGCAGGAGCCGGAGCTGCTCGAGGTTTTCGGCCGCGCGCTGGCGGTGCGCCGTCTCGGCGACGACGCTCGCGCCGTCGCCGACCGACTGTTCTTCGAGACTGTCGTGCGCCTGCACCGCGCGAGCGAGGGGGAAGCGTTCACGGGCCTCAAACCCGCGGGCAGCGCCGAGCCCGGTCTCGTGGCAGCCGACGACGCGCTCGCACGCGGCTCCGTTGCCGATCTTTCGGCCGAGCTCTCCGCCGCGGTCGGCGAAGGGATCGAGGTGCGGTTTGCCGCCGTCCGTGAGGCCGAGCGCCATGCGGCCGAGAGCGTGGCTGCGGGTCGTGCGTACGTCGCCGCGTACGTCGAGTACGCGCATTTCGTCGAGCGCATCGACGATCTCGTGCGCCACGGGGCGCCCGGTACCCATCACGAGCCGTTGCCGCCGTCCGGCCACGAGTGACGTGGCCGGCACTAGACACGGGTGCTCGTGCTGCCATTCGCCGTGCCGACCTTCTTCGAGAGGGCGTGATAGACAGCATCCCGCAACGCCTTCTCCCGCGGATCGTTCTCTAAATAGAAATCCAGCTTGTTCATCACGTAGGCGTAACCCAAACCCGCATCGGGATCGGCGAACGCAAACGAACCGCCGGCGCCGGGCGAACCGAACGCCCGCTCCGTGGAGCCGAAGAAGACGGTGGGTCCGGGGCGCAGGAAGCCGAGCGAGAAGTAGCTCGGCACGCCGAGCACGACGTCTCGGTCGCCGGGAACCACGGGAAGGGCCGTCACGCGGGCGAACGTCTCCGGCGTGATGCCGAGCTCGGCGCCTCCCAGCGCGAACGCGGAATAGGCCCGCGCAATCGCACGCGCCGTCCCTACCCCGTTCCCCGCCGGTACCTCGACCTCGAGGTAGTTGCGATCGTTCGGATCGGCGACGAGCCCCATGAACGAGCGGCGCAGCAGCGAGCCCGGCACGATCATTTTCAGCGTCGTGGGGAGCGGCGTGAAACGCAGCGCGAGGATCCCGCGCCCCGGCGACAGAGGCTTGATCGTCGCAAGACGCTGCACCGGGATGTTGCGCGGCAGCCCGATGTAGAAGTCGAGCCCGAGCGGCCGCGCGATCTCCTCCTGGAAGAAGCGTCCCAGCGAGCGATGCGCCGGGTCCACGCGCCGGATCAGCTCCTGCATGTAGAGCCCAATAGTAATCGTGTGGTAGCCGTGCCGTGTACCGGGCGGCCAGGCCGGCTTCTGCCGCGCGAGCAGGCGCGCCAAGTAATCGAGGTCGCGCAACTTCTCGATCGAGAGCGCCTCGTCCAGCACGACCAGCCCGGCCTCGTGCCCGAGCAGTTGACGCACGATGATCGCGCTCTTGCCGTTCTGTGCGAACTCGGGCCAGTAGGTCGCCACCGGCGCCTCGTAGTCGAGCCAGCCGCGCGCGTTAGCGATCGCCAGCGTCATCGCCGAGAGACCCTTGGTCGTGGACATCACGACCACCATCGTGTCCTCGTTCCAGGGCTCGTCGCCCGTGGGGGTGCGGCGGCCGCCCCAGAGGTCCACGACTCTCTCGCCGCGCCAGTAGGCGGCGACGGCGGCGCCGATCTCGCCGCGGTCGAGGAAGTTGCGCTCGAAGACAGCCCGGACCTCTTCAAACCCGGGAGCGACGAAGCCGTCGATCAAGGCGCGCGGCCCGATGCGCACGCATGGCCCGCGAACGCTGAGGTCATTGCGATGCTGCAGTACCGCTAGGCGCCGCCGCGCCGGCAATCTTGTCGATCGCGTGCACGAGCTCTGCGAGCGAGCGCATCCTGAGCTTCCGCATGACGCGCGCGCGGTGCAACTCGACCGTGCGTTGGCTCACGCCCAAATCCATCGCGATGACTTTGTTGGCTTGGCCGCGCACGACGCGCTGCATGACTTCTGTCTCACGCGGCGTGAGCAAAGCGATACGAGAGCGGATCTCATCCTGCTCGGCGCGCGACTTGCGTTGTTCGCGATCGCGCTCGAGGGCCTTGTTGATTCGGTCGATGAGGTCTTGATCGCGGAACGGCTTCTGGATGAAGTCGGCCGCGCCCGACTTCATCGCCGTCACGGCCATCGGCACGTCGCCGTGACCCGTGATGAAGATGATCGGGATCTCGGCCTGCTGGTCCTTCAAGCGTTGCTGGAGCTCGAGGCCGCTCAGGCCCGGCATGCGGATGTCGGCCACGAGGCACGCGAGCCGCTTGGCGTCGTAGTGCTGTAGAAAATCGAGCGCCGACGGATACGCCTCGTGCGCGAGCCCGATCGACTGGAACAGCATGCCGAGCGAGTCGCGCACGGCTTCGTCGTCGTCGACGAGATAGACGAGGGGACCTTCGTGCCTGTTCTTCACGGGGCTTCCTGGTCCGCGGGCAATTCGATCGTGAAGATCGACCCGCCGCGCGGATTATCCGAATAGCTAAGACTGCCCTCGAAAGATTGAACGATGGTTTTGCTGATCGCAAGACCCACGCCGAGCCCGTCGCTCTTGGTCGTGACGAACGGATGGAAGATGTGGTCGCCGAGCTGGCGCGATACGCCGTGGCCGTGATCCGTGACCGCGATCCGCACGCCACCTTGCTCGCCGCGCTCCGTCGCGACGATGATGCCGCGCTCCTTGGCGAGGCCGCCGCGCATGGCGTCCACCGAATTGCGCGTGAGGTTGAGCAGCACCTGCTGGAGCTGCAACGTGTCGGCGCGCACCTTCGGGAGCCCGTCGCGGGCGCGGACGTGCACGGGAATCCCTTCGGAGTGCGCGTCCGCCTCGATGAGGCTCATGACGTCGGCGATCACGCGATTGACGTCGAGCGACTGCGTCTCGATCTCCTGCTTACGGATGAACTTGCGCAAATTGCCGATGACCTGCCCGGCCCGGCGCGCCTGGTCGTCGATCTTGACGCAGATATCGGTGAGCATCGCGACGTCGGGTTGCTCCCTCTGCACGACGCGCTTGGCGGCCTGCGCGTAGGTCGCGATGGCCGACAGCGGCTGGTTGATCTCGTGCGCAATGCCGGCCGCCATCTCGCCCATGAGGTTGAACCGGCCCACGTGCGCGAGCCTGAGCTCGAGAGTGCGCGCGCGTTGCTCCGCCGCGCGCTGCGCCGACAAGTCGCGAACGATGCCGACGAACCGGCGCCCTCCTCCGTCTGCGGCCTCGCCCACGGCGAGGGAGACGGGGAACACCGAGCCGTCGGCGCGCTGCGCTTCGACCTCGCGCCCCTCGCCGATGATGTGCGCCTCGCCCGTGGCAAGGTAGCGCCCGACGTATGCGTCGTGCCGAGAACGATGCGGCTCGCCCATGAGCATGCTCACGTTGTTGCCGACGACGTCGGCGGCGGCGTAGCCGAACATCCGCTCGGCGGCTCGATTGAACGTGAGGACTTGCCCGCGCTCGTCGATCACGACGATCGCATCGACCGCCGCGTCGAGCAGGGCCTTGAATTCTGCGGCGACCATGGCCGCGTATTGAGGAGCATCCGCAGAGTCTCGTGCCATACGTAGTTTCCGCTACGGCGCTAGGCATTTGAGCGAGCACCGCGGCGCCGGCGCGCGCAGTATAAAGGTTACTGCGTCAGAACAACGAGGTGGCCCGTGGCCGATCAGCAAAACGTGCTCGTAGTCGTCGATCCGACCGCGAGCTTCCATCCCGCCGTGGAGCGGGCAGCTTGGCTCGCGCAACACACGCCGGCGCACATCGAGCTCTTCATCAGCGACTATTCGTCGCAGCTCGCAGACCCGCGCTCGCATGGTGTCGCCGCCAAGGAAGCGCGCGCGGCCGTTCTGGACCGACATCGTCAACGACTCGAGCAGCTCGCCGCGCCGTTGCGCGCCACGGGCGCCTCCGTCGCGGTGGACACGCGCTGGGACTACCCGCTGCACGACAGCATCGTGCGCAAGGCGGAGGATTGCGGAGCCGACCTCGTCGTCAAAGACACGCACTACCATTCCGTGCTCAAGCGCTCGATATTCTCGAACACCGACTGGAGCTTGATCCGCAACTGCGCGGCGACTCTCTGGCTCGTGAAGCCGAGGCCGCCCGGCCAGAAACCGTGCTTCGTGGCGGCCGTGGATCCGCTGCACGAGCGCGACAAGCCCGCCACACTGGACCAACGCATCCTCGCGACGGGCACGCAACTGTGCCGCACGCTGGGCGGCGAGCTGCACGTGTTCCACGCCTTCGACGTCGCGGCCACGATCGCGGTGTCGACGGATTCGATGACGATGCCGATCGCGCTGCCAATTCCCGAATTCGCCGAAGCCATGCGCGTAGAGCACACGGAGGCCGTCGAGCGGCTCTGCAAGGAGCACGGCGTTTCGCCCGAGCGCACGCACATCCATCAGGGAGGCACGCGCCAGCTGCTGCTCACGCTCACGGAGCAACTGCGTGCGGATGCCGTGGTCATGGGCGCTATCTCGCGCAGCGGCCTAAAAGGCCTCTTTCTCGGCAACACGGCCGAGGACGTGCTCGATCGCCTCCACTGCGACCTCATCATCGTCAAGCCGGAAGGCTTCAAGGCCGTACTGCCCGGCTAGCGGCAGGATTCAACGAGGTTCACGCCATGCCCGTCAAACAGGTGTTGTTCCGTTCCGCCGCGCGTGAGAAGGTTCTGCGCGGCGCCACGCAGCTCGCCGATGCCATACGCATCACGCTCGGTCCGAAGTCGAAGTCCGTGCTCATTCAGAAGAAATGGGGTGTGCCCGTGGTCTGCAACGACGGCGTCACGATCGCCAAGGA
>DATFFV010000262.1:0-3577 GCA_035249885.1 Gammaproteobacteria bacterium
ACCTGCCGCCGTCGCAAGCGCTTGGCGCGACCAGGCGCGCTCGCTCGAGGGTGCCGAGGGCTTCAGGTCGAGCGAGGTGCTCGCGTACCACGACAACGGCGCGCGCGTTCTGCGCGGGATGCGAATCACTCCGGGTTTGCCGGCCTTCCTCGGTGTCGCGCCGCTACTCGGCCGCGGCTTCACTCCCGCCGACACCGAGGTCGGGGCGCCGCCGGTCGTCGTGCTGAGCTACGAAATGTGGCAGCGTGACTATGGCGGCGCGAACGACGTAATTGGTCGCACGGTCACGCTCGACGACGTTTCGCATGTCGTGATCGGCGTGATGCCGGCGCGTTGGGACGGGTTCGCGGGTGTTCGTTCGGATGTCTGGTTCCCCCAGGCGTTTCCAGTCGCCTCGGCGCCGGCGGGGGCCCTCGACATCATCGGCAAGCTCCGGCCAGGCATTTCTCTCGACACCGTGACCGCCGAGCTTGCGGCGGTCCTCGCAGGTGTGGAGACCGAACCTCAGCCGGCGTTTTTCGGCGGCGAGCCCATTACTGCACGTGTCCAGCAGCCGGCAGACCGCTTCGCAGGGAGCACGCGCGAGGCGTTGCTCGTGCTGCTCGGCGCCGTCGGTCTCGTGCTGCTCGTCGCTTGCACCAACGTGGCCAACCTGCTGCTCGCGCGCGGCGCGGCGCGTGCCCGCGAGCTGTCGCTGCGCTCGGCGCTTGGGGCCAGCACTTGGCGGCTCGTGCGCTCACTGTTCGCGGAGTGCCTCGTGCTCGCGCTCGCGGCCGGCATCGTCGGTGTCGGGCTAGGTTGGCTCACGTTGCGGATTCTCGTGCAGCTGCGTCCGACCGGTTTGGCCGCTCTCGGCGAGGTGCAGTTCGATCCGACCGTGCTCGCGTTCACGTTCGCGGTGTCGGTCGCGACAGCCGTGCTGTTCGGCGTCGCACCGGCCGTGCAGCTCGCGTCCCGCAAGCTCGGCGATGCCTTACGGCACGGCGCCTCCGGCGTCGTGCGAGGCGGCACCGGCCCGCGCCTGCGCAAGTTACTCGTGGGCGCGCAGATGGCGATGTCCGTCGTGTTGCTCGTGAGCGCCGGGTTGCTGATTCGCAGCGTCGTCAATCTGCAGAACGTCGACGTGGGCTTCGACACCGAGAACCTGTTTTCGGCTCAGTTCTCGCTGCCGCGCTCGAAGTACCAGACTCCGACGAGCCGCGATCTCCTAGCGGATCAACTTCTGGACCGGATTCGCGCGTCGCCGGGCGTCGCCGCGGCGACACAGGCGTTCCTCCCGCCGCCGGGGATCATGAGCACGACGGGCGTCGACTTCGAGATCCGCGGGGTCACGGTCAGCGAGGCCGATGCGCAAGCAACCCGCCTGGCCAACTATGTGCGGCCCGACTACTACAGCGTGCTCGGCATTCGGTTGATCGAAGGACGGACGTTCACGACCGATGAGGTGCGCAGCGGCGTCGCCGTGATCCTCGACCGCTTCGCCGCGGAGCACTTCTGGCCCAACGGCGGCGCCTTGGGCGCCGAGATCCGGTGGACGCAAACTTGGGCGACGGTCGTCGGCGTCGTCGACAACGTCGTGACCGGCGGCTTGAGGGGGCGCCGCGATGCGCAGGTGTTCTACTGGCCCATCCAAGCCGACCGCACGCCAGCCTTTCCGCTCGCGCTGATCGTGCGCTCGGCCGAGGACCCTGCGATCGCCATCGCTTCCGTGCGAGACGCCGTGCGCGCGCTCGATCCTGAGATCGCGATCACGAACTTGTTGCTGACCGAGACGGCGCTCGCGAACACGATCGACGTGCCGCGGTTCAACATGGTGCTGCTGACCGCGTTCGCAGTGATCGCGCTGGCGCTCGCGGCCGTCGGGCTCGCCGCCGTGATCGGCTACGAGGTCACGGAGCGCACGCACGAGATCGGCATCCGCATGGCGCTCGGCGCGCGGACCGAGAACGTCCGCCGCCTCGCGATGCGGCAAGGGCTCACGCCGGCGCTCGTCGGCGTCGTCATCGGCGTGATCGGTGCTCTCGGCGCTACGCAGCTCGCGGCCACCTTGTTATACGGCGTCGCGCCGCGTGACCCTCTAACGTTCGTCGGCGTCGTCGGGTTGCTCGTGTTGGTCGCGCTGGGCGCGAGCTGGCTGCCGGCGCGTCGCGCCACGCGCGTCGATCCGATCACGGCGCTCAGGGCCGACTAGGCACTGACCGATGCTGCAGGATCTCAAGTACGCCTGCCGCGAGCTGATCAAGAACCGCTGGTTCACGTGCATCACGGTGCTGACGCTCGCGCTTGGCATCGGCGCGAACACGGCGATTTTCGGCGTCGTGAATCGCCTGCTGCTGAATCCGTTGCCGTATCCGGACGCCGACGAGCTCGTCAATCTCAACGTGAACATGCAGTGGCAGGGCGACAGCTTCGGCTTTCCGGCGCCGAACTCGGTCGTCGGCGCTTGGCGCGACGAAGTACGTTCGCTCGACGGAATCGAGGCCTTTGCGTCGCTGAGCATGCTCGCGTACGACGACAACGGCGGGCGCGTCCTGCCGGGGATGCGAATCACTTCCGGCTTGCCGAGCCTCCTTGGAGTTTCGCCGCTGCTCGGCCGCAGCTTCACGCCGGCCGACGAGGAGGCCGGAGCGCCGGCCGTCGTCGTGCTCAGCTACGAGACCTGGCAGCGCGACTATGGCGGCGCGAACGACGTGCTCGGGCGCGTACTCACGCTCGACGAGGTTCCGCACGTCATCATCGGCGTGATGCCGCCGCGGTGGGACGCGTTCGTCGGCCGGCGTCCCGACGTGTGGCTCCCGCTGTCGCTCGATCCGGCTGCGGCCGCGTCGGGTGGCTTCGGAGCCAGCGAGGCAATTGCCCGGTTGCGGCCGGGCGTCGACCGCGATGCGGTACGCCGCGAGCTCGATTCGATTCTTGCGCGTGTGGAGGCGGAAGCGCCGCGGCGGTTCTTCGGCAACGAGCCGTCGACCGCGCGCGTCGAAGGTCCGAGGGACCGCATCGGCGCGAGCACGCGCGACGCGCTACTCGTTCTGGCCGGCGCGGTCGGCCTCGTGTTGCTCGTCGCCTGCTCGAACGTGGCAAATCTGCTGCTCGCGCGCAGCGCATCCCGAATGCGGGAGCTGTCGCTGCGCTCGGCGCTGGGTGCGAGCGCGTGGCGCCTCGTGCGCGCGCTGTTTGCCGAGTGCCTCGTGCTCGCGCTCGCGGCCGGTGCAGTCGGCGTCGCGCTCGGCTGGGCCACGCTGCGGATTCTCGTGCGGTTGCGGCCAAATGGCTTGCCCGCGCTCGCCGACGTGCAAATCGACACGACCGTCGTCGCGTTCACTTTCGGCTTGTCGGCCGCGACTGCGTTGTTGTTCGGTCTCGCGCCGGCTTTGCTGCTCAGGTCGCGCAAGCTCGCCGACGCTCTGCGCCATGGCGCTTCGGGCACGATACGCGGCGGCAGCGGGCCGCGATTGCGCAAGTTGCTCGTCGTGGCGCAAATGGCGATGTCCGTCGTGCTGCTCGTCAGTGCCGGGCTGCTCGTGCGCAGCGTCATCCATCTGCAGAACGTCGACCTCGGCTTCGATACAAAAAACCT
>DATFFV010000263.1:0-4247 GCA_035249885.1 Gammaproteobacteria bacterium
CAGGCGCCGGAACCCGCCCCTCGAGCCGGCCGTCGATCGCCGCGGCCTGATCGGCGAGGACCGGGTGACGCCTGAGATCCTCGAAGGACACCGTGCGGCCCAGGGCGATCGCGAGCTTGAGCGCCGACAGCGAAGTGCCGCCGACGTCGAAGAAGTCGTCTCGCCGGCCGATCCGATCCTCGGGAATGCCGAGCACCTTCGCCCACGCGAGCGCCAGCCGCTGCTCGGTCGGCGTGCTTGGCGCCTCGTGATCCTGCAGGGCGGCGTCGAGCTCTCGGGCGAGCGCCGTCAGGGCCTTCCGGTCGATCTTGCCGTTGGCCGTCAACGGCAGACTGCTCCGCCGATGGAAGGCCTGGGGCACCATGTACTGGGGCAACGACTCACGCAGCCGCTCGCGGAGCACGTCCGCATCGAGCGGCTGTTCGCCCGTGTAGAACGCTACGAGACGCTTGCTGTGGTCGACACGCTCCGCGACGATGACCGCCGCGTCGTGGACGCCGGCCATGCGCAACAGGTTGTTCTCGATCTCGCCGATCTCGATCCTAAAGCCGCTGATCTTGACTTGGGCGTCGCGGCGGCCGAGAAACTCGAGCTTGCCTTCGGGCAGCCAGCGGCCGTAATCGCCGCTGCGGTACAGCCGCTGACCCTCGCGATGCGGATCGGGCATGAACGCTCGCCGCGTGCGCTCGGGATCGTTGATGTACCCACGGCCTACACACACGCCGGAGAAGACGATCTCGCCGGGTGCACCGAGCGGCACGAGCGAGAGGTTCCCGTCCACGACGTAGACGGACACGTTGTCGATGGGACGGCCCAGCGGAACCCGTTCCGCATCGGGCACGCGGTCCATAATTTCGTGGTTGGTGTCGTCGGAGGTCTCGGTCAGTCCATACGCGTTGACGAGCTTGATTCCAGGCTTGGTCGCGAACCAGCGCTGCGCGAGCCCCTTCTTGAGCGCCTCGCCGGTCACGGACACGCACTTGAGATCCGGCAGCTCGCGTGCGTGCTGCGCGAGATACGACAGCCGGACTTCGAGATAGGAAGGCACCACCTGAACCACGGTGGCCCTACCGTCGACGATCCGGTCGATGAAACGCCCGGCGTCGAGGATCGCTTCCTGCTCGACGAGCAACGTCCGTCCGCCGGCCAGAATCGCGCACAGCAGTTGCCACAGCGAGATGTCGAAACACTGCGGCGCCGTCTGGGCGACGACATCGCCCGGGCCGATCGCAAGGTCGTGGATCTTGGCGAGCATGTGATTGAGCATCCCCGCGTGCTCGCACATGACGCCCTTGGGCTCGCCGCTCGAGCCGGACGTGAAATAGATGTAGGCGAGCTGGTCGGCGGCGACGCCGACGGCGAGATCGCTGTCGGCGTAGCCCGCGACGTAGGCCGCATCGATGTAGAGCGTCTCGACGCCCGTCTGTGAGTCGAGGGCGTCGTCGAGCGTTGCGGTGCTGCTGCGCTCGGTCAACACGACGGCGCAGCGCGCCCTCGATAGCATCCTCGCGATTCGATCGGCCGGGAAGTGCGGTTCGATGGGCAGGTACGCCCCGCCCGCCTTGAACACCGCGAGCACGGCGGCCATCCAGTTCAGGTTGCGCTCGGCCACTACGGCGACGACGCCTTCGCGCCGGAGGCCACGAGCCACGAGCGCTCGCGCGAGCTGATTCGCACGCCGGTTGAGCTGCCCGTAAGTCCACTGCACGTCGCGGTGCACGGCCGCGACGGCGTGCGGGTGTGCCCGAGCCCGCTCCTCGAACAGCTCGTGGACTCGGCGGTTCGGCAGCGTCCTACACGGCCCGGCGAGACCCTCGAGCTGGAAGCACGACTCATCCGCCGAGATCAGGCTCTGGCGACCATGCTCGGCATCGGGATCGGCGGCCATCAACGCGAGCGCCGCGAGGTGATAGCCGGCGATCCTGGCCGCGCACTCGGCATCGAGCGCGTCGGTTCGGTACGTGAGTCGCAGCGCGATCCCGTGCCGTGCCGCGACACCGATTCGGAGCACGACGTCCTCGTCGGGGTTTCCGCGGGCGTCGGCGTTCGGAGCGAGCACGGTCTCGAACAACGGCGTGGTGAGCCCCAGCTCACGCTTGAGATCGTCGAGAGGAAAGTCCGCGTGCGACAACAGCTCGAGCTCGGCCCGACGGGTTTCGAGCAGCATCGCGCGCCACGAGCGCGGTTCCGTCGTCATCCGGCACGGCAACGGCGCGTGGCCCTCGATGGCCGCGTAGCCCGTCGCAACCTCGCGCTCGCCCGCCAAAACCGCGAGCACCTTTGCGTGCGCCGCCAGCAAGACGGAGCAGAGCGGCACCTCGAGCTCGTCGGCCAGACGACACAACGCCGTCGCGAGCTCGTCGGAGATCTTGGCTTCGTGCTCGCCAAAACCGGCCGCCGCCACACGCGTCCACCGAGGGATCGCCGCGGACGCGCCGGCGAGCAGCGCGCGCCGCCAGAAGTCATGGCCGCGTTGCGCGGCGGTCGCGCCATCACGCGGCACGGTACTGCTCATCTCATATCTCCCGCGCCGGATTTCCGCCCCACCGCGCGTGCGCCGGCACCTCCTCTCCCTTCATGAGAAAGGAGTCGGCCGCCAGCGACGAGCCGTGGCTCATTGTCACCCCGTAGTGGACGAAGGCGCCCACGCCGAGCGTGCACCCCGCGCCCAGCGTGGTGGGGCCGGACTTGTAAGTGCCGTCCTCTTGCGAGTCGCACTGGACGATGCTGCGGTGATTGAGGACACACTCGTCGCCGACGGCAGTCAGAGTCGGCTCGGAGATGTAGACCCCGTCGTCGAACACCCGCGTGCCGAACCGAACGCCGATGAGCCGCCACAGCATGCTCTTGAACGGCGTGCCGTCGAAAATGTGCAGGAAGTTGATCGGATGCAACTTCCAAACGCGCTCGACCCACCAGAAACCCGGGTCGTAGATCGAGCAGATCGGCGGCGGCGGCGGGCCGATGGCTTCGAGAAATCGCTCCACCAACGCGTAGTAGACGGCGGCGGCGACGGCGCTCAGCGCGAACAGCAACGCCATGACCGCGTGTGCCCACACGTCGTAAAAGAGCTCGAGGGCAGCCAGGTCGATGAGGACGACTACGAAAATGCCGATCCAGCGCGTAAGAAGAAAGATGCCGATCGTGCCCAAGTTGAACCGGTTCTTGGCCGCAAGCCCGCGGCGCAGCGCCTCGCCCGTGCGCAGATGGTCATACCGGCCGTCGCGCTCCACGGACCGCGGAATCTCGAACGGCGGCGAGCCCAAGAGACCCACGCCCTCGCGAATGTTGCCGTCGAGCGGCACCATGACCTTCGTCGCGAGCAGGCAGTTGTCGGCGGTCCTGCCTCCCGAGGGGTACGTGACGTAGTTGCCCACGAAGTTCCGCCGCCCGATCGCCACGCGCGACACGCGGAACGACGTGCTCGAGACTTCGTCGTTGATCACGTTCAACCCGTCGGCGACCATCGTTCCGCTGCCGACTGAAGTGAGGAAGGGGTTCGAGGCCGTCACCTCGCTGCCGAAATTCGACCCGGTTTGCACGACGGGAGACAGGCGATAGCCGAGCCACTTCAAGAAGTGGACGATGTACGAGCTGTCACCGAAGAGCAGCGGGTAGAACCGAACCCTGCTCAAGCCCGCGATCACGCGGTGCACGGCGTAGTGGAAGCCATAGAGCGGATATACCCTGTCCGGCTCGATGAGCACGCGCAGCGCGCGAGGAACGACGCCGACGGCCACGAGGCCGAGGAGCACCGCGCCGAAGAATACGACGACCGAGAACGCGAACGCTTCGACGAAGAGCCCGCGCACCGTCAATACGCCGGCGCTCGTTTGCACGCTGGGGTCCAGCACCTCGACGAGCGACGACACCGCGAGGAACGTGAGACCCAGGCCCGCTTCGAGCAGCGGCGCCCACAGGAACAGGATGCCGATCAACGTGAAGGCCGCATATCGGGCCCGACGCAGCGGGCCGCACGGCGCCGGCGCGACTCGCGCGTAGTTCACATCCGTGCGCCGCGCCGGAGATCCGTGCCAGCGCTGGCCGGCCGGCACCGACTGACCGTTGTGCAACGACGAGGCGTGGCCGAGCTGCGCGCCATCGCCCATCGAGGTGTCGATGTCGAGCACGGCCATTTCGCCGACGAGCACGTCGCGGCCGAGGCTCACGGGGCCGACCTCGATCCGGCCCGCTCTTGCGCGGTAGCCGAGGAACGCCGCCTCTCGGCGGATCACCGTTCCGGCGCC
>DATFFV010000264.1:0-5240 GCA_035249885.1 Gammaproteobacteria bacterium
AGCCCGCGTAGCTCACTGCGAAGAACTCGGTCGTAGCCGTGAGCGTTGGGAAGCGTCGCAGGTCACCGAAGTCGTAGAGCTCGGGAAAGCACGCCGCCTTGGCAAGCAGGCTGCGCCGCCAGCGGCGTAGAAAATATTCGCGATACACCCAAAGACCCTCTTCGAGCGCGCGCATCGTGCTCTGCGGGCGTAGCACGGGACACACCGCGATGACTTTCGTGAGCTCGATTCGCGCAGCCGGCGCCCGCGCCGCGGTGCGTAGCGCGAAGTTGCCGCCGAGCGAGTGCCCGACGAGGAAGGTGCGCTTCGCCGGATGCCGTTCGACGACGCTGCGCACGGCGCCGACGACTTCGTCGATACGGCACGAGTGGAACAGCTCGCGATTCAAGGCGAACGTATCGCCGTGGTCGCGGAAGTTGAGGCGAAACACCGACAGGCCGGCTTCGTAGAGCATGCTGGCCGCAGAGACGACGTAGCCCGCGGCCGCGCTGCCCTCCCAGCCGTGCAGCAGGATGGCGAGCCCGCGCGGCTCGGCGGGTTGCGCGCTGTAATGCCCGAGCAGGCGGACCCCGTCGCCGCAATCGACGATCTCGTCGCGCGATGCAGCCAGCAACCGCGCGGCGCGGCGGCGCAGCCAGCGATGCCGCCATGGCCATCCCGCGAGCAGCGACTGGATGTGTCGATTTTTTATCCAGAGTGGCGGGTCGAAAGCACCAATGACGTGCGACAAGCGCATCCTCGTACTAGACTGTAAGGAAAATTGAGCAGGATGAGCCTAAAAGGCCCTGCTCGAGCTTGGCTCAAGCGGACAATAATAACCAACCAGAGCGAAATCGGGCCGACGGTCAGCATGCTCGCGACGTTTTTCAATTCGCCGCTCAAGCGCCATTTTGTGGCGGCAATGCTCGCATTGGCGGGCATCGAGTTGCTCGTCTGCGGGGCGCTGCTGTACGCGCTCGCGGCGGGACGGCTATCGCTACCGGCCTTCGGCTGGCTCGCGTTCGCGTGCTTGGGCATAGGCGCGGTCGCCGGCGCGTGGCTCGTGCGCGCGATCGTCGACCGCTTCTCAGCGCCGCTGCGCGCCGTCACGGCGGCGCTCGAGAACGATGCGAAGGTCGAACCCGATGCGCTCGCGAGCTTCGACGACACGGCCGAGCTCCGCGCGCTCGCGCACGCGGTCGTCGCGATGCGGCGCAACCTGCGCTCGAGCACGATCTCGCGCGACTATCTCGACCGCCTGCTCTCGAGCATGGGGGAAGCGCTGCTCATCACCGACAGGGAGGGCAAGGTCGAGCGGGCGAATGCGGCTGCGGCCGAGCTGTTCGGTCAAACCGAGCCCAACCTCCTCGGCAAGCTCGCCGACGAGCTCATTCTCTCCAACGATCGCCGCCGCGCCGAAGGCGTGGCGTCGCGGCCGCGCGAGGGCACGGTCCTCAAGCCCGACGGCACGACGGTCAGCGTCTCGTACACCGTGGCCAACGTGCTCCACGACGGCGAAGCGATCCAGAGCAAAGTCTATGCCGCGCACAACATCGACGAGCGCAAGCGCGTGGAGCAGCGCATTCGCTATCTCGCGCGCACGGACTCGTTGACGAAGATCGCCAACCGTATGCAGTTTCAGCATCTGCTACAGCAGGCGATCGCGCGCGCGCGGCGCAGTCAGCAGTACGTTGCGATTCTCTATCTCGACGTCGATCGCTTCAAGGACATCAACGACACCTTCGGCCACGCGGCCGGCGACACGAGCCTCGAGATCTTCGCGCGCCGCGTGCTCGCCGAGCTCGGGGACAACGCGCACGCGGGCAGGCTCGCCGGCGACGAGTTCGCCGTGCTGATCACGGGGTTCGAGCGCCTCGACAGCATGCAGAAGTACTTGAACGAGATCGCGCCGCGGCTGCTCGCCGCCACCGGCAAACCGTTCCAAGTGCACGGCGAGGAGATTTTCCTCACGGCGAGCATGGGTATCGCGGTCTACCCGCGCGACGGCGACAACGTCATCGACCTCATCCGCAACGCGGATGCCGCGCTCTATCAGGCCAAAAAAGCAGGCGGCAATTGTTTCGAGCATTACTCGAGCGACATGAACACCGAGGCCGTCGAGCGGCTCATGCTCAAGAGCAAGCTAAGGCGCGCATTCGAGCGCGACGAGCTGCGCCTGCACTATCAGCCGAAGTACCGGCTCTCGACGGGGCAACTCGAAGGAGCGGAGGCGCTGCTCCGCTGGGACTTGCCCGAGCGCGGGCTTGTGTTCCCGAACGACTTCGTGCCGCTCGCCGAGGAAACCAACCTCATCCTCCAGCTCGGCGACTGGGTGCTCAACCGCGTCTGCGCCGATTACCGCGCGTGGCAACGCTCCGTGCCGTCGCCGTGCCGCGTGTCGCTCAATCTATCGCTGCGTCAACTCCAGCAGCGTCGCTTTCTCGACCAGGTGCGCGACACGTTTCGTGCGCACGGCGTGTCGCCGACCTCGCTCGAGCTCGAGATCACGGAAACGACGCTCATGGAGGACCCCGAGCGCACGGTCCGCATTCTCGACGCGCTCTACGGCATGGGGCTGCATCTCGCGATCGACGACTTCGGCACGGGCTACTCGTCACTGTCGGCGCTGCAGCAGTTCCCGATCAACACGCTCAAGATCGACCAATCCTTCGTCCGCGACGTCGCCATCGATCGCGACGACGCGGCGATCGTCGACGCGATCATCCAGATGGCGCACAGCCTCAAGCTCGACGTCGTCGCCGAAGGCGTCGAGTCCGAGGCGCAGCTCGAGTTCCTGCGCAAGCACGGCTGCGACTACGCGCAAGGACATCTGTTCGGCGATCCCATGACGGCCGACCAGTTTTGCGAGCTATTGGTCGCCGAGTCGGCGGGCAGCGGCAAGTACCGCGCGTTGTTCGTGGGATGATGCTCTGTCGCGCGTGACTACGGTATAGTCGTTCGCACCAACGAACACCACGAGGTTAGTTTCATGAGAGCCTTGACGTCTTGTGTCGTAGCCGCGGTCGCGATGGGCTTTGCGACCGCATCCGTCGCCTGCGAGCAACCCACCGCCGTGGCGGTCCCGGACGGCAAGACGTCGACGAGAGAAGAGATGCTGGCGGGTCAGGCGCAGATCCGCGCCTATCAAACGGCGATGGACCAGTTCCTCGCTTGCATCGACGGCGAGCTCACGGCCGAAGGTGAGCAGGCTCCCGAGGAATTCAAGGCACTCATGGTGTCGCGCCACAACGCGGCCGTCGCGGAGATGGAAGGCGTCGCCGCAGCGTTCAACGAGCAGCTGCGGGCTTTCCGCGCGGCGAATCCAACGCCGCCGGCCACCAACTGAAGCCTCGCGTTGCGTCGCTGCTCGCGGCGCTAGAGCCGTCGCGAGCTTTCAGGACTCGAGATCCTTGAACTGCTGCCTGAGGTCGTGACGGTCGTCCGTCACGATTCGCTCGAGCACGCGGACGCGCTCTTCCACTTCAGCGAGCCGGTTGTTGAGATCGGTGTTCGCCGTATCGTCGCGGCGCGTGGGCTGGCGAAGCATGGCCAACCGGATCAGCTTGTAGGTGAAGACGATCGCGACAATGGCAATCGCTAGCTCGTACGCATGCATCCTTTGGCTCCCTCGCCCCCCGCCAACGACTTACTCTTCGAGCTTGCGGAATTCTCGATCGAGCTTGTAACGATTCGAAGTGACGTACTTCTCGAGCCGCTGCAAGCGCGCGTCGAGGTCGCGAAATCGATAGCGCACGTTCGCGAGCGTGTCGTGAGGACTCGAGCGGACTTGGCGCTCGAGCCGATCGCCCGCCTCGCGCCCCGGCTCCGGGGCGTACGGCCGCACGGGCAACATTAGGCCGAGCAGGACATAGGCGCAGCCGAATACGAACAGCGAGAAGAACGCGCCCACGGCCACAACGACGCGCGTCACCGTGACGTCGAACCCGAAGTATTCGGCAATCCCGGCGCACACGCCGAAGATCATGCCGCGCCGCGGATTGCGGTAGAGCTTGTTGATGAGCCCAGGCTCAGTACGTGCGTCGTTCATCGTTCCTCGAACCCTAGATCGACGGCGAAGGCCGCCGTCACTGTTTGTGTCTCCAGTCCGGAACCTCGCTGTCGAGTATCGTCTCGAGCGCGTTCACGCGACTTTGCATGCCTTGGCTTTCTTTCCACAGGTCCTCGAGCATCTTGTGCTCGTCGTCGGACAGACCCTTGATCGATTTCCATTTCGTCGTGTAGTGCATGATCACGACGACCGGCACGACGATCGTCAGGAAAATGAGCGTGAGAATGAATATCGAGAGGGACAGGGACATACAAGTCAGGTCGACTCATTACCGCCGCGCTTCTGGTCCGCGCGCCGCGACTTGAGCTCGCGCAGCTCCTTCGCCACCGCGTCCTCGGCCTCGAGGTCGGAGAATTCGTCCTTCAACCCTCTCTTACCGCCGAGGTCGTAAGACTCGACGTGCGCCTCGATGTCGTCGATGCGGCGCTCGAACTGGTCGAAGCGGATCAGCGCGTCGTCGACACGCGCGTTGTGCAAGCGCTTGCGCGCGTCGAGCCGGCGAGTGGCCGTGCGTTGGCGAGACAGGATCGCTTGTTGGCGCGTCTTGGCATCGACGAGCTTTTCCTCGAGCCGCACGACGTCGTCGTTGAGCTTGTCGAGACCGTCGCCGAGCGCCTGGTGCTGCACGCGCAGTGCCTCGGCGGCCGCATTCACGCGGGCCTTCTCGGCAAGCGCGGCCTTGGCGAGATCGTCGCGATTCTTGTCGAGCGCGAGCTCGGCCTTCGCCTGCCAATCGCGCGCTTCGGCCTCGAGGTTCGCGAGCGACCGCGAGATTTCCTTGCGATCGGCGATGCCGCGGGCCGCCGTCGAGCGCACTTCGACCAGCGTGTCCTCCATCTCTTGGATCATGAGGCGGACGAGCTTTTCGGGGTCCTCGGCCTTGTCGAGGATCGAGTTGATGTTCGAGTTCACGATGTCGGTGAAGCGCGAGAAGATACCCATGGCACGCGGCCCTCTAACTAAGTTGTGAGTGCGGACCTCAAAGCAGAAAGCATGCCAGCACCGCCGCGCGACCCTAACCCTCTGACGTCGCAATGATATTCGGTATTTCCTCGGTGCCGACGGTTAGGCGCGAGTTTCATCTTGGGCTAAGATTTCGCCGAAACGACCAACAGTTGGTGCCTCTTGGCCAGCCCGGCAGCCGCGACGACACCCGAAAGCATCGGTTTGATAGGCGAAGCGCCCGCGTTCT
>DATFFV010000265.1:0-3180 GCA_035249885.1 Gammaproteobacteria bacterium
GTGCTCGAGGACAGCGACCGCATCGACGGGCTCCTGACGTTGCACCGCGACCGCAAGACGGGCGACCTGCGCCTCGAGCTCAGCGCGAACGAGCTCGACAAGGACTACCTCTACTTCACCTACACCGAGAACGGCGTGCCCGCGGCCGGCTACTTCCGCGGCGCTTTCGGCGTGAGCCGCGCCAACGTCGTGCACATCTCGCGTTATTTCGACCGCATCGATTTCACGATCGAGAACACGAGCTACTACTTCGACCCCTTGAAGCCGATCGCTCGCGCCGCGGACGCGAACATCAGCCACGCCGTTGCCGCCACACTCAAGATCGAGGCCGAGGACACGGCGCGCGGCGTCGTGGTCGTCAAGGCCAACGACCTGTTCCTCACCGAGAGCTTCAACCGCGTGACGCCGCTGCCCGACCCGAACAGGAAGCCGCACGAGGTGTTCTCGCTCGGCAAGCTCAGCGCCGCGAAATCCAAGATCCGCGACGTGCACAACTACCCGCGCAACACCGACGTCGTCGTCGAGTACGTCTACGAAAACGAGCAGCAGTACTTGAGCGGCGGCGACGAGGTCACGGACTCGCGTTTCGTGAGTCTCACGGTGCAACACTCGCTGATCGCCGCGCCCGACGACGGCTTCACACCGCGCTTCGACGATCCGCGCGTCGGCTACTTCACGGGCGAGGTGACGGATCTCTCGTCAACCGACATCACGCCGTATCGTGACGTCATCAACCGCTGGAAGCTCGTCAAGCGCGATCCCACGGCGGCCGTGTCCGATCCCGTCGAGCCGATCGTCTACTGGATCGAGAACACGACGCCTATGGAGCTGCGGCCGATCATCGACAGCGCCGCGCTCAGGTGGAACGAAGCCTTCGAAGCCGCCGGGTTCAGCAACGCGGTCGCCGTGCGCACGCAGCCCGACGACGCCGACTGGGACGCGGGCGATCTGCGCCGATCGGCTACGCGCGCCAGCAGATGGACGTCGTCGACGCCGTGGTGCCGCTGCTCGCCGACCGGCTCGCGCGCGCCGGCAAGTCGTACCAAGAAGTCTTGAACGGGTTCCTCGTGACGGCGTCGCGCCATCGCGAGCTCGCGCGAGTCGCGTCGCGCTTCATCGGCGGCGTCTACGTCGATCGCGCAATGGTCGACCAACCCGGCGCCGGGGCGCCGCTGACGCCCGTGAGCCTCGCGGACCAGCGCCGAGCGCTCGCGCTGCTGCGCGAGCGCGTCTTCGCGCCGCAGGCGTTCGGCAAGCTGCACGAGTCGGCCGAGCTCATGCTCGCGCAGCGTCGCGGCTTCGACCACTTCGGTTACACCGAGGATCCGAAAATCCACGCGCTCGCACTGGGCACGCAGCACGACATCCTCGACCATCTGCTGCATCCCGTGGTGCTGCAGCGCCTCACGGACACGCGCCTCTACGGCAACGAGTACACGGTCGGCAATTTGCTCGTCGAGCTCACCGACGCCGTGTTCGGCGACGATCTGGCGGGGCCCGTGAATACGTTCCGGCAGAATCTCCAGCTCGAGTACGTCGACCGGCTGCTCGCGATCGTCCGGCCCGGCGCCGAGAACCGCTACGACCATCTCGCGAAGACCATGGCGCTCGATCGACTGCGCTTCATCGAGTCGGCGCTCGCGCGCGGCCGCGGCGGCGATGCCGAGACGGCGGCCCACCGCAACCACGTCCGCTATCGCATCGAGCGCGGCCTCGATGCGCCGCGGGTTTGAGAAGCGACGCGCGTTACGGGCGGTCGAGCAGAGCTGCGGCCGACTGCGTCGCGCGCTCGCAATCGGGCGCGCTGCGCGCGGCGGCGAGCCTCCGTTGCAACCCGAGTTGGCGCCCGTCGCGCCGTGAGGTGGCGAGCTCGTTGACGCCCGCGCACGCTTCGAGCAGCGCTTGCTCGGCGGCCGTCGCTTCCGTGCGTGCGGGTGCGGCCTCGAGCGCGAACGCGAGCCCGTCCGCCACGCGGTTTTGCTCGCGAAACACGCGCTCGACGTAGGCCCGAAATTCCGGCGAGCGCAGCGAGAGCTGCTCGCCGCCGGCCGTCGACACGGCCGCACAGCCTTGGAGCGCGAGCGTCGCAGCCAGCAGCGGTGCGCGCGTACCCATCATCTACAACGCCCAAAGTGCCGTCGACGCCGGGCATGCTGGGTCATTGACCGCCGCCGCGCAAGGCGCGGCGCGCCCGCCAAGGGCGCGCGAACGGTGTGTAATAATGCGCCGCCACCCGAATGAGTAACCCATCGTCGATGGCCGTTTCTGCACCTTACGCATTGGATGCCCCGGCAGAGCTCGTCGACGCCGCGATCGCCAAAGGCATCGATTGGCTCGACCGCGATCAGCTCCCCGAAGGCTTCTGGGTGGGCATGCTCGAGTCGAACTCGTGCATGGAAGCCGAGTGGCTGCTCGCGATGCATTTCTTGGGGTACCAGCACCCGCGCCAGCACGACCTCGTCGCAACGGTGCTCGATGCCCAGCGGCCCGACGGCTCGTGGGAGGCGTACTACGACGCGCCGCAAGGCGACATCAACGGCACCGTGGAGTGCTACGCGGCGCTGCGCAGCGTCGGCATGAGCCCCGACGCCGAGCCGCTCGTCAAAGCGCGGCGCTGGATCTTCGAACACGGGGGCCTCCGCGGCATCCGCGTCTTCACGCGCTACTGGCTCGCGCTGCTCGGCGAATGGCCGTGGAGCGCCACGCCGAATCTGCCGCCCGAGGTCATCGCGAATCCGCCTTGGTACTTCAACATCTACAACTTCGCGAGCTGGGCGCGGGCCACGCTCTTGCCGCTTGCCGTGTTGTCGGCACGGCGCGCCGTGCGGCCGCTGCCGCCCGACCGCCGGCTCGACGAGCTCTTTCCGAACGGCCGCGACAAGATGGATTATCGCCTGCCGCGGCGCAGCTCGTGGCTGTCGTGGCGCCGGCTGTTCCTGGTGTCCGACCGCTTATTGCATCTGTACCAACAGCTCGGCTTCACGCCCGGCCGCGAGATGGCGATCAACGCCTGCTTGGGTTGGATCGTGCGCCATCAAGATGCCGACGGCGCGTGGGGCGGCATCCAGCCGCCGTGGATCTACAGCCTCATGGCGCTCAACGTCGAGGGTTACACGCTGGACCACCCGGTCATGGCCAAAGGGCTCGCGGCGCTCGACTCGCATTGGTCGTACGAGCGCG